>DASVUT010000032.1:0-12003 GCA_036386955.1 Sphingomonas sp.
ACATGGTCGGCGACGGTGCCGGCATCGACGCGCGGTTCGGGGTGCGCGGCGTCCCAGGCGATAAGCGGTGCCGGGGCCTTGGGGCCATAAACATCGGCGGGCACGCCGACCAACTTGGCTTGAGCGGTGCGCGCCCGGTCCCAGGCGCGCCACGGTGCCGACAGGAAGGCGGGATAGACGTTGACCATCACCACCCCGCCCTTCGCCCCCAGCGCGCGAAGGACATCGTCGGGGATGTTGCGCGGCACATCGGCGACCGCGCGCGCGCCCGAATGCGACGCGATCACCGGCGCGGCCGACGCAGCGATGGCGGCGCGCGCGGTGGCATCGGACACATGGCTGATGTCGACCAGCATGCCGATCCGGTTCATCTCCGCCACGACCTGAAGCCCGAAGGGCGACAGGCCGCCGCTGCGGACCTCGTCGGTGGAGGCATCGGCCCAGTCGAGGCTGCGCGTGTGCGTGAGCGTCATATAGCCGACCCCGAGCGCACGATATTGCCGCAGCACCGATAGCCGCCCGTCGATCTGGTGCCCGCCCTCGACCCCGATCAGGCTGGCGATGCGTCCGGACCTGGCGATGCGCCGGACGTCGGCGGCGGTGGTGGCGAGCGTGAAGGCGGACGGGTGCGCGGCGACCATGCGGCGCACGACGTCGATCTGTTCGAGCGTCATCTCGACCGCACGCGGGCCGGTCACGTCGGCGGGGATCCACACCGACCAGAATTGCGCCCCGACATGCCCGCGCCGCAGCCGCGCGATGTCGGTCTGGAGCGGCACCGGCAGCGCGGCGGTATCGCGGGTGAGGTCGACGGCGGTCTTGGCCTCGGCCGCCTTGCGCAGCTCCCACGCCAGGTCGTTATGCCCGTCGACCACGGGGTTGCGGGTGAGCAGGCGTTCGACGCGCGCGCGGATCGCGGGGGTGGGTTCGGGGGCGGCTTGGAGCAGCAGCAGCGCCAGGATCATCGCACCATCTCCGTGGTGAAGTTGACAATGTATTCACGTGAACGCGTGTTCGGCCGCTTGTCGAACGGACGAAAGCTGGGGTGCGGACAAGGGGCAGGCGTCGACATGCGCCGATCCAAGCAGATTTACCGGCCGTAGGACACCGGCTTTGCCACCGGTGGGGCCATCAGAGCCGCGCCGTGACGAAGGCGACGCGATCGGCAACGGAGGCGCGGGGCAGGTCGACGACGGTATAGCCATAGTCGCGGTAAGTTTCGCGCAGCACCGCTTCTGAGGCTTGCGCGCTGTCGGCGGATTGCGGGCGCTCGGCGTCCTGGACGAAGATGTCGCGCCAGAAAGGTGCCAGGAACACGCGGGCGTTATACCGCGTCGCCCGCGCCGCGGCGTCGATCGCGGGCGGCACCGGCAGGCGGGACGCACGCAGGAAGCCGACCACGTCGGGCACACCCCGATCGAGCACCACGGTGCGACCGCTCGCCGACGCCGCCGCATGCGCGGCGACCTCGCGCGGGGCCATCAGCTCGGCAAAGGCGCGCTCGTCGCCCCAGGGCCGCGCCGAGCCGCCGACCGCCACCTATTCGCGAATGATCCGCCGCCCCACCTCCTCGCTGGTCGCCACGCCGGCGCGCGCGAGAGCGTCGATCAGGGTCGACTTGCCCGATCCGGGCGGGCCGGTGACGACGTGGAGGCGATCGGTGGGGTGGTTCACCTCAGTCGCTGTCGAGCAGCGCGAGCCAGTCCTGCGCGGCATGGAGGACGCGGATCACCGTCAGAACATCGGGGTCGACGCGGTATAGGACGAGCAACTGCGGAAAGCCCGCTACCCTCCACTTGCGAAGATCGGCGAGTCGCGTGGCGACGGGTGATCCCAAGCCGGGTGTAACAATCAGCTGGGCAAAGGCGCGGTCCGCTCCCGCCAGCATTCGTTCGGCGACGTCGGATCCGGCCTCATGATGAAGCCAGCGCCGGTGCGCGATCAGGTCCGATACCGCGCTGCGGCTGATCTCAAGCCGCACGGGGCGTGATAGCCAGTCCGGCCTCGCGCCTGATTTCCTCCCTCAGCTCAGGCGTCCACGGGATCGTCGGGCTCCGCAGCCCTTCCTCCAGCAGCGCGTCCAATCTCGCCTGTGCCCACGCCTTCGCAGCGGCATGGATCAACGCGGTCACGCAGGCATCCGCGTCGGTATAGCGCCCGCTTGCGACCTGCGCCTCAATGAAAGCCGCATGGCCTTCCGAGAGCGAGAGGTGGATGCGGTCCATGGCGGGAAAGATGGCATCGCCTCACCACCCTGGCAAGACATCGCCCATGCGCGCCCGCCTAATCGGCCGTCGTCGCGGAATCGCTGCCCTGCGCCAGCGCCGCGCTTTCGCGCTTCAGCGGGCGGCTGACGGGACAGACCTCCTGCACGAATCCGTTGAGCGTATTGGCAAGGCTTTCGGGCACCAGGCGATAGAACACGTACTGACCACGTTTCTCGCTGACCACGAGCCCCGCCGACTCGAGAACCGAAAGATGCTGCGAGATCGAGGGTTTGGACATGGCGAACCGCGACGCGATGTCACCCGCGCTCAGTTCGGTATGCGCCAGATAGGCGAGGATCTTGCGCCGAACGGTTGAGGAGAGAGCTTCGAAGACACGCTGCATGCTTCTTATTTAGGTGATAAGCTAAGCATCGACAAACATCACTGAGCATTTAGGTATATACCTAATTACCAAAGGAGGCGTCGATGCCCTGCCTGTCGAGCGAACGGATGATCGCCGATGATATCACCTGCGCGCTCGACGGCAGGGTCGAGTGGGCACCGGTGCGGTCCCTGTGGATCGGCGGAATGACCGGCGTGGCGCTTGTAAGCGCGCCGTTCTTCGTGACGCCTGGCGCGGTGATCGTCTTCCTTGCGCTGTCCGCGACGACCTTGTGCCTGGGCCATTCGCTCGGGCTGCACCGGCTGCTGATCCACCGCAGTTTCAGTGCGCCTGTCTGGCTGGAGCGGCTGCTCGTGTATCTTGGCACGCTGGTCGGCATGGCGGGACCGCTTGGCATGGTGCGGCTGCACGACATGCGGGATTGGGCGCAGCGTCAGGTCGCGTGTCACGACCTGCACGCCCACCGAACCTCGCTGTGGCGCGACGCATGGTGGCAGATGCATTGCCGCCTCGTCCTGAAACATCCTCCCATTTTCGAACCCGAGCCGCGCCTATCGCACGATCGGTTCCTGCGCTGGGTTGAGGCGACGTGGATGCTGCAACAGATACCGCTGAGCGTGCTGCTGTTCTGCGCTGGCGGGCTACCCTGGCTGATCTGGGGCGTTCCGGTGCGCGTGGCGGTCAGCGTCACGGGTCATTGGCTGGTCGGTCATGTGACGCATCGGCGCGGGCCTCAGGGCTGGGTGGTCGACGATGTGGCGGTACAGGGCCATGATCTGCCCGCGGCTGCGCTCATCACGTTCGGCGAGGCCTGGCACGGCAATCACCATGCATGGCCCGGGTCGGCGAGGCTCGGGCTCGAGCCGGGTCAGCATGATCCGGGCTGGTGGGTGCTGGTCTCGTTACGCTCGTTAGGGCTGGTCTGGGACTTGCGCGAGCCCGCGCACCTGATGCCAAGGGCTGGTCTGCGGCGTGTGCCGAGCGGCCCGTCCACGCAAGCATTGGCGTGATCGCGGTTGCGGCGACCACACGGGCACCGCGCTTGGCCAATCAGCGCCGATGAGTGCAGGACCGGGGTCAGGCCCGGCAATGCGTGTTGGCAGGACGTTCGTACGGGTGGATGCTGAGCCTCGCCGCAACATGAGGGACATCGTACGATGGGCGTGACCATCCATTACCCACCGCAACCGACCGCCGACGCGCGCGGGTCGGAGGGTGCGTCCGTGTTTCTCGCCGGCACGATCGACATGGGGGCCAGCCGCGACTGGCAGCAGGCGGTCGCCGACGCGCTCGACGGGCTTTGCGTCGATGTAGACATCTTCAACCCGCGCCGGACCGATTGGGACGCGTCGTGGCGGCAGGATATCGCGTCGCCCGAGTTCCACGGTCAGGTCAGCTGGGAGCTGGACCATCTGAGCGCCGCACGGGTCGTGGCCGTCAATTTCGAGCGCGGTTCGCAAAGCCCGATCACCTTGCTCGAACTGGGGCTGCTGGCGGGCGACACTGCGCGCAACCGCGCGTCGATCATCGTCTGCTGTCCCCCCGGCTTCTGGCGGCGCGGCAATGTTCAGATCGTGTGCGAGCGGTTCGGAATCGCGTGCGTGGACACGCTGGAGGCGCTGATCGACGGCGTGATCGCACGCCTCGCACCGGCGGGGTCATCATCGGTGACGGGCGCTTCCTCCGCCGCATGACACGTGCGGCACGCAGCGGTGCGCGGTGCGCCGCGGAGCGGTTGCGGAAAGGCCGCGCTTCAGCGACACCTCATCGGCAACCTTGGGAGGGGATCGCGATGTGGAGTTGGGGACGAAAGCAGCAGGCATCGCCCGAACCGCCGCAGAGCCCGCCGCCCGTCACCGACATCATTGTCTCACAAAGCCTGTTCGACAGCGACGATCCGCACGACCTGCCCTACGCCGTTGTCGAATACGTCAATTACCTGATCCACACCGCGGGTTACGAGCGCGACGAGCTGCCGCGCGAGGCGCTGTGGAGCTTCTACGTCGACTATTACCTCGCGCAGGTGAACAATGGCGGGCACGGCCAGTTCGCGGGCAACAGCGGGTGGCGGGAAGCGACTGTCGTCGATATCCAATCTGGCTTGGAGGCGATGGGCCTTGATGAGGCGCTCGAGGTGTTCGAGGGATTGATGTTGTTCGCGCACGAGCATCCGGATCGCTTCGTTGCCGCCGCCGAAGCCGGCGGGTTCGGCGACATCGACCCGGTGATCCGAGATCTGGACGACCGCTTCTTCGCCGGCCCGTCCCATGCCATCGCGCCCGCCAACGGCGCGTGGCTGCGCGAACTGCCGAACTTGCGCGTCGTGCCCGATGCGGAGCGCGAGGCCGTGCTGGAGCAGATTGCGGCGGCGAACACCGCCGCCGACGCGCGCCGGGCGGCACGCGAGCGGATCGCGCGCGAGGCGGAGGAGCGTGATCCGCTGGTGCAGGCGTTCAAGCACCTTCTGACCCACACCCGCCCGCCACTCACCTACCAGGGCTGGACCGCCGGCTATCCGCGCGAAACGGATGAAGGGTCGGTCCACATCTTCGGCGTATCGACCGAGGCTGGCGTGATCCAGGCGGTCCTGTCCCATCGCGAGGCGGTGCTGAGCGAAGGGTTCGTCGGCCCGGTGCTGGCGCGGGTGCCGATGGACACGCTGGACCGCGCGGTGGTCAAGAAGACGGGACAGTCGGTTCGCGAGGCGCTGTTTGGCGGATGATCAGACGCCCAGCCACTCGAGCGGCGGCGTGAGCGGCGTGGCCGCATAATCGACCTGCAGCACGCGGCGGTGCGCGTGGCCGGTCGAGGCGGCGGAGGCGTGGAGGATCGGCGTGGCATAGGCCCAGATGTCGCCGCGCGATGCCAGGCAGGCGGCGGTGCCGCAGCGTTCGACGGTCGCTTCGATGGCGGCCTCCGCGATCCGGCCGAGGCGGTGCGAGCCAGGGGCGACCAGCAACGGCGCGTTGTCGGGCGGCACATCGTCGAGGTGGATGCGCAGCGTTATCATGGCCGCGATGACCGCGAAGGGCGGCTCCACATGCTGGATGCCAGCCTTGATCGACCAAGGGCCAAAGCCGGCGATGTCGTGGCGCGCCCGGACGGCGATCGTGCGGTCCTGATGCCAGCCCAGCGACCAGTTGGTGCCGGGCGTCTTGTCGAACAGGATGGTTCGGACCGGGCGGGCGGATGGGCCGAGCCGGTCGGCGGCGATGCGGCCGATGGGCGTGGTGGCGGCGAGCAGCGCGGCGAGTGCGGGGCGGGCGTGGAGGCGGATGCCGGGGGTGTCGGGTGCTTCGCCCGGTAGGGCTGCGGTCAGGGTGTCGAGCAGGGCGAGCGCCGCGTGGGGGCGGTGCTCGGCGCCGTGGGTGGCGAGGGTGAGGCCGGGCACGGGACTGAATCCCGTGACGTCGAACGGCGCTGTAGCGCCGCCGGCCGGCCTCGTGCGTGGAGGCATTGCTTCGCTTGCCTCCACCGGCTTGCAGCTTCGCTGCGCGCCTCGCACGTGGCTACAGCTTCTCGGTCAACTCCGGTACCACCTTGAACAGATCCCCCACCAGCCCGAGGTCGGCGACCTGGAAGATCGGGGCGTCGCCGTCCTTGTTGATCGCGATGATGACCTTGCTGTCCTTCATGCCCGCCAGATGCTGGATCGCGCCGGAGATGCCCACCGCGACATAGACTTCAGGGGCGACGATCTTGCCGGTCTGGCCGACCTGATAGTCATTAGGGGCATAGCCGGCATCGACCGCGGCGCGGCTGGCGCCGACGCCCGCGCCCAGCTTGTCGGCGAGCGGATCGATCAGTTCGTGGAACTTCTCGGCCGAACCCAGCGCGCGGCCGCCCGACACGATGACCTTGGCCGAGGTGAGTTCGGGGCGCGCATTGGCGGCGATCTCGGAACCTTCGAAGGTCGACAGGCCGGCATCGGCGGTGGCGGTGACGGGCTCCACCGTGCCCGAACCGCCGGTCGCCTCGGCCTTGTCGAAGGCGGTGCCGCGCACGGTGATGACCAGCTTGGCATCGCGCGTCTGAACGGTCGCGATCGCGTTGCCGGCATAGATCGGGCGGGTGAAGGTGTCGGGGCCCTCGACCGACAGGATGTCGCTGACCTGCATCACGTCGAGCAGCGCCGCGACGCGTGGGGCGATGTTCTTGCCCGACGTGGTGGACGGCGCGACGAACGCGTCGTGATGGCCCATCAGCTCGACGACCAGGGGCGCGACGTTTTCGGCGAGCGCGTGCGCATAGACCGCGTCGTCGGCCAGATGGACCTTGCCCACGCCCGCGATCCCGGCGGCGGCCTGTGCTACCTCGCCGACACCCTGCCCCGCCACCAGCAGGTGGACCTCGCCCAGCTTGCTCGCCGCGGTGACCGCGGACAGCGTGGCATCCTTGACGGACTTGCCGTCATGCTCGACCCAGACCAGCGTCTTCACTTGGAAATCCCCATCGCGGACAGCTTCATGACCAGTTCGTCGACATCGGCGACCTTGACGCCGGCGTTGCGCTTGCCCGGCTCGACGACCTTGAGCGTCGTGATACGCGGCGAAACGTCCACATCGTAATCGGCGGGCGTCTTCTGCGCCATCGGCTTGGATTTCGCCTTCATGATGTTGGGCAGGGAGGCGTAACGCGGCTCGTTCAGGCGAAGATCGGTGGTGACGATCGCGGGGAGCTTGAGCCGATCGGTTTCCAGCCCGCCATCGATCTCGCGCGTGACGACCGCGTGGCCGTCGGCGACGTCGACCTTGGACGCGAAGGTGCCCTGCCCCCAGCCGAGCAGCCCGGCGAGCATCTGTCCGGTCTGGTTGTTGTCGTCGTCGATCGCCTGCTTGCCCAGGATGACGAGATCGGGGCTTTCCTCGGCAACGACCTTGGCCAGGATCTTGGCGACACCCAGCGGCTCGATGCGCGCTTCGCTGGTGATCAGGATCGCGCGGTCGGCACCCATGGCGAGCGCGGTGCGCAGCGTTTCCTGCGCCTTGGGCTCGCCGATCGACACGACGACGATCTCGGCGGTGCCGCCGGCCTTGACGGCCTTTTCCTTCAGCCGGATCGCTTCTTCGACCGCGATCTCGTCGAACGGGTTCATGCTCATCTTGACGTTCGCCAGGTCGACGCCCGACCCGTCCGCCTTCACGCGGGGCTTCACATTATAGTCAAGCACGCGCTTGACGGGGACGAGTAGCTTCATTCCACGAAACCTTCCCGACGCTGACCGAAGCGCCCCGAGGCGACTTCGACAGCAGAGTTAATCTTCATGCCATCCGATGGCGCTCGATCAAGCCGCCTTCTGCACTTCGGCGACAATCTTGCGGGCGGCGTCGCCCAGATCGTTGGCGGGGACGATCGCCAGGCCGCTGTTCGCCAGGATCGCCTTGCCTGCCTCCACATTGGTGCCCTCCAGCCGGACAACAAGGGGCACGGACAGGTTCACCTCCTTGGCGGCGGCGACGATCCCGTCGGCGATGATGTCGCAGCGCATGATTCCGCCAAAGATGTTGACCAGGATGCCCTTCACCGCCGGATCGCTCAGGATGATCTTGAACGCGGCCGTCACCTTGGCCTTGTCGGCGCCGCCGCCCACGTCGAGGAAGTTGGCCGGGAACATGCCGTTGAGCTTGATGATGTCCATCGTCGCCATCGCGAGCCCGGCACCGTTGACCATGCAGCCGATATCGCCGTCGAGCTTGATATAGGCGAGGTCGTATTTCGACGCCTCCAGCTCCATCGCGTCCTCTTCGCTCTCGTCGCGCAGCTCCATCAGGTCCTTGTGACGGAACATCGCATTGCCGTCGAAGGCGACCTTGGCATCGAGCACCAGCAGCTTGCCGTCATCCGTGACCGCGAGCGGGTTGATCTCGATCTGTTCGGCGTCGGTGCCCAGGAACGCGTCGTACAGCTTGGATGCGACATTGGCCGCCTGCTTGGCGAGATCGCCGGTCAGCCCGAGCGCACCCGCCACCGCGCGGCCGTGATGCGGCATGAAGCCGGTCGCGGCATCGATATCGAGCGTCTGGATCTTTTCGGGCGTGTCGTGCGCCACCGATTCGATGTCCATGCCGCCCTCGGTCGAGACGACCATCGAGATGCGGCCGGTCGCGCGGTTGACGAGCAGCGCCAGGTAGAATTCCTGTGCGATGTCGACGCCGTCGGTGACGTAGAGACGGTTGACCTGCTTGCCCGCATCACCGGTCTGGATAGTGACGAGCGTGTTGCCGAGCATGTCGGTTGCCGCCGCGCGCACCGCGTCCAGATCGCGCGCCAGCCGCACGCCACCCTTGGCATCGGGGCCGAGTTCGACGAACTTGCCCTTGCCGCGGCCACCGGCGTGAATCTGCGCCTTGACGACATAAAGCGGCCCCGGCAGCTTGCCCGCGGCCGCCACAGCCTCGTCCACGGTCATCGCGGCATGGCCGGCGGGAACGGGAACGCCGAACTTGGCCAGCAATTCCTTGGCCTGATATTCATGGATGTTCATGGCGGCGGAAAACCTTTCAAGGATCGCGGTTGCTGCGGCCTAAAGCATAGCCGCCGCGACGAATCCACCCCTGGACCCGGCAGCGGGCGTGCACGCGTTTGCCGAAAAGTAACGCTTGGCTGGCATTGCATGGGGTCATGGAACGCCCCCTCTTCATGCCGCCCTTCGAGCCGGTCTCCGGCGACGAGCTTCGCCGATCGCTGCGCCGCGCGGTCAAGATGCGCGCGCATTTGCGCGATCGGGGCCAGACCAAGTTCGAGATCGACGTGGTCGACCTGTCGATGTCGGGCTTCCGGGCGGAAACGAGCTTCACCCTGTGGCCGGGCACGGTGGTGTGGCTGACGCTGCCCGGGCTCGCGCCGCTGGAGGCGGTCGTCGCGTGGCGCGACAAGTTCGTCTATGGCTGCGCGTTCAATCGGCCGCTGCATCCGGCGGTGTTCGATCATATCGTGGCGCTGGGCAGATAAGCCCACGCTTATCCGCGCAGCGCCCGGCCGGCGGCGCTTTCCCGACTGGATCCTCGGCGGTCGACTATGCCCTTCGACTTCGCTCAGGGCGAACGGAGGTTGGGGATAAGCCGGCCCGTCGACCACGCTCAGGGCGAACGGAGGTGGGATGATGCCCGCTCCCAGCGCAGCCTAGCTTAATCGAACAGACTGCTGACCGATGTCTCGTCGGCGATCCGCTTGACCGCTTCCCCGATCAACGGCGCGATGGGCAGGTGACGAATGCGGGCGGCCGAGCCGATCGCTTCGTGATTGCCGATCGAATCGGTGATGACGAGTTCGGACAGCGCCGACCCCTCGACACGCGCCACCGCGCCGCCCGACAGCACGCCGTGGGTGACATAGGCGACCACGTCCTGCGCGCCAGCCTCCTTCAGCGCCGCCGCCGCGTTGCACAAAGTGCCCGCCGAATCGACGATGTCGTCGATCAGGATGCAGAACCGCCCTTCGACATCGCCGATGATGTTCATCACCTCCGACTCGCCGGCGCGCTCGCGTCGTTTGTCGACGATGGCGAGCGGGGCGTTGTCGAGCCGCTTGGCGAGCTGGCGCGCACGCACCACGCCGCCGACGTCGGGTGACACGACCATCAGGTTGCGCCCCTGGAACCGCGCGGAGATGTCGGCGGACATGACCGGCGCGGCGTAGAGATTGTCGGTCGGGATATCGAAGAAGCCCTGGATCTGCCCGGCGTGCAGATCGACCGACAGCACCCGGTCCGCGCCCGCGACGGTGATGAGGTTGGCGACAAGCTTGGCCGAGATCGGCGTGCGGGGGCCGGGTTTCCGGTCCTGCCGCGCATAACCCATGTACGGCATCACGGCGGTGATCCGCTTGGCCGACGCGCGCTTGAGCGCATCGATGATGATCAGCAATTCCATGAGGTTGTCGTTGGCGGGAAACCCCGTCGACTGGAGCACGAACACGTCCTCGCCGCGGACATTCTCCATGATCTCGACGAAGATTTCCTCGTCGGCGAACCGGCGCACCAGCGCCTCGGTCAAGGGCGTTTCGAGATAGGCGGCGATCGCCTGCGCCAAGGGCAGGTTCGAATTGCCGGTGATGAGTTTCATGTGGTCGCCCTTGTCGCGGATGGCGCTTCCCTTAGGGTGAGAGCCGGATTCGCGAAAGGGTTAGAAGCGCGGTGGGCGAGGTCAGCTACGACAAGACGGCGGACGACTTTGTCGAAATGTACCGCGATATCTTTCGCATGAATGTACGACGGAATCCGATCCGTCGTGTTGCGCGTGTCGGGGCTGCCGTGGCGATCCTTGCCACGTTCGCTTGGATGCTTGACGGTGACGGTGCCGGGGCGGGTGCCCCTTTCTATGGCGCGGCAATCGGCACCGTCCTCGTCGTGCCGGCCTGCTGGATCGCAGCTTGGTTGCTTCTGCCCAGACGTGCTCGCACGCTGTACGCACAGGATCGAACAACGGACCGGCGGTGGACGTGGCAATGGTCCGCGAAGGGGCTGGAAGGAAGCAGCGCCAACACTACTGCCCGGTATCAGTGGAGCGAACTTCACCATTGGCACGATGGTCGTCACACCTTCTTGTTCTTCTTGAACGACGCGCACGTGCTTTACCTTCCCCGGCGACACCTGAACGAAGCGCAGGCAGGCGAGCGGCGCACGCTGGCAGGTCATGCGGGTGTATCGCGTCGCTGACGCTTGTGCGGCGCCGGTTGCATCCGTAGCGGCAAGACATGACCCTCACCCGTTTCGCCCCCTCGCCCACCGGGCACCTTCACGTCGGGAACCTGCGCACCGCGCTCCACAACTGGATGTTCGCGCGGGCGTCGGGGGGGCGGTTCGCGCTGCGGATCGACGATACCGATGCCGAGCGGTCGGAGGAGCGATATGTAGACGCGATCCGGCGCGATCTGGACTGGATGGGGATGACGCCCGACCTGGAGGTGCGCCAGTCGGAGCGGTTCGCGCTGTATCAGGCGCGGTTCGACGCGCTGGTCGCGGCGGGGCGGGTTTACCCGGCGTATGAGACCGCCCAGGAGCTCGACCTCAAGCGCAAGGTGCAATTGGGGCGCGGGTTGCCGCCGGTGTACGACCGCGCCGCCCTTAGGCTGAGCGACCAGGAACGCGCGCGGCTGGAGGCCGAAGGCGTGCGGCCGCATTGGCGGTTTCGGCTCGACCACGGCGTGCCGATCACGTGGACCGACCTGATCCGCGGCGAACAACGGTTCGACCCGGCGACGATGAGCGACCCGGTGGTGCGCCGGGCGGACGGGTCGTGGCTGTATATGCTGCCCTCGGCGATCGACGATGTGGAGATGGGCGTCAGCCATGTCGTGCGCGGCGAGGACCATGTCTCGAACACCGCCACCCAGCTCCAGATGTTCGAGGCGCTGGGCAGCGCGCCGCCCCGCTTCGCGCACGAGGCGCTGCTC
>DASVUT010000033.1:0-13906 GCA_036386955.1 Sphingomonas sp.
CGCCAGGGCGGGCGAGCTGTCTTACGGTCGCATCCCCGCGCTCGAAAAGCAGCTCGCCGAGGCCGCGGGCGCGACCAAGGGCGCGATGCTGCGCGAAGAGGTCACCGCCGACGACATCGCGGGCGTGGTCGCGCGCTGGACGGGCATCCCGGTCGAACGCATGCTCGCAGGCGAGCGCGACAAGCTCCTCCAGATGGAAGAGGTGATCGGCAAGCGGGTGATCGGGCAGGCTGATGCCGTCCGCGCCGTCTCCACCGCCGTCCGCCGCGCGCGTGCCGGGGTGCAGGATTCGGGCCGCCCGCTCGGCTCGTTCCTGTTCCTCGGACCTACCGGAGTAGGGAAAACCGAACTGACCAAGGCACTGGCCGAGTTCCTGTTCGACGACCCGGCCGCGATGGTGCGCATCGACATGAGCGAGTTCATGGAGAAGCACTCGGTCGCCCGGCTGATCGGCGCGCCTCCGGGCTATGTCGGTTATGAAGAGGGCGGCGTGCTGACCGAGGCGGTACGGCGGCGGCCCTATCAGGTCGTGCTGTTCGACGAGGTGGAAAAGGCGCATGGGGACGTGTTCAACGTCCTGCTCCAGGTGCTCGACGACGGCCGCCTGACCGATGGGCAGGGCCGCACGGTCGATTTCGCCAACACGCTGATCATCCTGACCTCCAACCTGGGGTCACAATTCCTCGCCAATCTGGACGAGGGCCAGGGTGTCGAGGCGGTCGAGCCGCAGGTCATGGACATCGTCCGTGCGCATTTCCGCCCCGAATTCCTCAATCGCCTCGACGAGGTGATCCTGTTCCACCGGCTGGGACAGGCGCACATGGCCCCGATCGTCGACATCCAGGTCGCGCGCGTCGGCAAGCTGCTGGCCGATCGCAAGATCACGCTCGACCTCACCGACGCCGCGCGCCTGTGGCTCGGCCGTGTCGGCTACGACCCCGTCTACGGCGCCCGACCGTTGAAGCGCGCCGTCCAACGCCACCTGCAGGACCCCCTCGCCGACCTGATCCTGCGCGGCCAGGTCAAGGACGGCGCGACGGTTCACGTGGACGAGGGGGAGGGGAAGCTGGTGCTGGGGGTCAGCTGAGCCCCAGTGCGCGCCGCGCCTCGGCATAGGCGCGCTCATAGGCGCCCAGATGGGCTCGATAGGGACCGGCGGTATCGAGCCCGGCGCGGTTGATGGGCTGGTTCACCTGTCCGACGCTCGCGGTCTGGACGGCGCGGCCCGACAAGTGGAAATCACGCACCTGTGGCTCGTCCCCCAGTCCGCAATGCCGCAGCAGACGGGCGATGGTGGCATCGGGTCGCTCGACCAGATCGGCATAGTCGATCGTCAGCATCCGGTCGCCATAAGCCTCCGCCCAAAAAGCGTGCAGCCGGTCCTCGACCGCGTGATACGCCCCCATCGCCGTCAGGTCGAAGCTCCATTCGACCCCGCGTGCGAAATAGGTCCGGAACGACGACCATGCCGTGTCCAACGGGTCGCGCCGCAGCCATATGACGGGCGCATCCGGCAGCGCCAGGCGGACCAGGGCGGCCATCCGGCTCGTATTCAGGCTCTTGTCGACGACCAGCCCCGGTGCCGGGAAGCGCTGATCGACCAGATACGCGTGTCGGGCCCGGAACGCGCCCCAAGGATCGCTCCTTGATCTGGCCGCGCGCCGCATCGCTGCATCGTCGCCCAGGCCCGTCGCCGCGGCGGCCGGTCCGATCAGATTGACCTCGCCCCCATCGACAACCGTGCTGTGGCTCGCCAGAATGCGCTCGACAAGGGTCGTTCCGGACCGCGGCTTGCCCGTGACGAACAAGCACCGGCTCGCACCCGGTGCGGCATGGGCCGAGAGCCAATCCGCCGACAGATCCTGGATTGATCCCAAGGCCGCCCGTCGGTCGGCGGCCACGTCGTACCGCCGCTCGCGCGCAACCAGCCGCGCCCCCTCGGCGAACGCGGCAAAGGCGGCGTCATACTCGCCGAGGTCATCGAACGCCTTGCCACGTGCATAGAGCCACGCCGCACGATCGGCCGCTCCCGCACGCGCGAAATCGGCCGCAGCCAACGCCTCGAACACAGCGTCACCCCGCGTGAACCGGTGCGCCTGCGCGAGCGACAGCCATGTCGGTCCCGATCCGGGGCGAAGCCGCAGCGCGGTTTGGAGCGACTCAAGCCCCGCATCGCGCTCCCCCAACTCGACCCGCGCCACGCCCAGGAAGTGCTGTACCTCCGCGCTCGTTGGCGTGATCTGCGCAAGGGGAGTCAGCACCGCCACCGCGTCCGCTACGCGGCCCGCTTGCCCCAGCGTTTCGGCGAGCGCCAACTGCCGGTCGAGCGCGCGCGGATCATCGGCGACGTAGCGCCGCATCGCCTTCACCGCGATGGTCCATTCGGATTCGGTGACGGCAAAGCGCGCGATCGCCTGCCACTGCCGGCCAAGAGGACGCCGGTCGGCCAGCATGGCGACGGCGACCGACGCTGCAAGGATCGGATCGCCCGCCTGGAGCGCGGCGACGAAGGCGGCGGGATCGCGCGGGGCAGTAGGTTGCGTCACGATCCCTGCCGTAGATGCGAAAGCCACAAAGAAAAAGGGGGCCGGCATTGCCGACCCCCTCGCTTATTCTCTAGCGTTACTCGACCTAGAAGTCGAAGCCGAGCTGCAAGCGGATCGAACGAGGCGCCTGGTAGGTGTTGACGAACCCATAGTCGCCGCGCGGATTGCCGCCATTCTGGGTCCCGCGCTCTTCGAAGTCGATCTTGGCCTGCTCGGCGAACAGATTGAACACGTCGACGCGGAACGTTCCCGAAAACAGATCGGTCGGCAGCTTGAACGCCAAGCTGAGATTGGTGAACGACTGCCAATCACCCTGGAACGACGTCCCACGGCGTACTTGCTGCAGATTGGCCTGCGTCACAGGAGTAGCCGGGTTGGTGATGATCGAACCATTGGCAACATTACAGAAGTAGCCCGCTGCGCCATATTGCCGAGCGAAGGGATCAACCCGGTCCGGCACCGTGCCCAGGCAAGCATAGCGCCGAGGCGACTGGACCTGCGTCTGCACACCCACCGTCAACCACGGGAACAGGCGGAGCGAGCCATATCCCTTGATGTTGTGGCGGACGTCGGTCGGCAGGTAGCCGAACGCCCCAACAGTCAGGCCGGGCTGGTCGAACGCGGTGGTGAGACCCGAGTCGGACTGGCCATTATCCGACCGGATACCGCCCTCGATGTTACCGATGTTCTTGGCGTAGGTATACGAGCCGGAAAAGCTCCAGATCCCGTCGAATTCACGGTCGAGGGTCAACGTGACCGCACGATAAGTCCGCTCAGCCTTCGGATAACCGAGTTCCGCCGCAGAGAAGGTGACTTGACGCGTCGTTGCTTCGCCGCCGATCGGATCCGACAAGTTCACGGTCAAAGGCTGACCTGGGTTGGTCAGCACATACTGATGGAAGCCCGTGAAGATGTCGTCGCAACCACGGATGTTGTTGCGGGCGCAATAGTTGTTCACAGCGAGGTCGATTGCCACGTCCTCGAGGGACTGGTTCAGTTTACGATAAGTACCGAAAGCACCGACCCTCCACCGAGCGCCCAGGCGCTGTTCGTAGCCGAGAACATACTCATCGATCGACTGCGGCTTGAGCGTGGTGGACACCGTCGAATCCGTCGGGCTCGGAACACCATTGTCGTTCACGTCGCAGTTGCGAACACCCGTCGACGGGCAGATGCCGGCACCCGCATAGAGCAGCGGTGCGCCCAGAACAGGGACGTTGTTCGCGCCCACACTGGCGACCCGGAAATATTCGGTGAAGAAGAGCTCGGCGCCTGCAAGGCGGATATTAGTATTGGTCGGAACCGGCAGATAATAGCGACCAAAGAAGCCATAGATCTTCGTCCGCTGATCACCAATTGGATCAAGCGAGAAGCTGATCCGAGGGGCGAACTGATCGCCTGAGTCATAGTAGCGCTGACCAGCGACATTGTCCGCTTTGAAGCGATCCCAACGCACGCCGCCCGTGATGTTCACGCGGTTGCCAAATCCTGACCAAGAGTCCTGTAGATAAGCAGCCTCATTGAGCGAGGTGAACGTGCCACCATTCACATAGGTCGTGCGACCGACATACAAGGTGTTCGCCGGTGCGTACTGGTCAGCCGACTGCGCGAAGGCATAGGCGTAGTCAAAACCACCGGTGCGAGTTGCACGCGAGACGCTCTGCAGCTCTTCCCGGTCATACCCACCGCGGAAATGGTGCTGCCCCAGCAGGTTCACGTAGACGTCGACGTCGCCGCGGTAGAAGGTCCGCTTGTCGCTGTCTTCCTGGATCTGCTGGACAGGGTTGCCGGACAGAGCAGGATTGAACTGCCCCGACGTGTCCGAGACGAAAGGAAGGGCGTCGTTCGCAGAACCCGCAATCGCCCGGTTTTTGTTGACGCCGTAAGCACCCGACAGCGTCAGCCAATCGGTGAACTGGCCTGTATAGCGCCCGACGAAGTTCTCCCCGCCGAACAGCGTAACGCCGCCACCCTGATAACCACCAGTCCGAGCAAAGCGATCGACGCGGCTGTCATAGGTTCCGCCGAGTTCGTCGACGACGTTGAAGCTGCGCAGGACCTGACGCGACTTGGTGTTGAAGTACGTGAACTCGAGTCGCTGCCCATCAACGATAACTGCGTCGATCTTGGCTCCGTAGAAGGGCGAAGTATTCGAGACGAAGTTGCGGCGGAGCCCAGTTCCGAAAGGCGGAATCTGCTGGCGCGACGTAATCACGCCATTAGCGTCACGAATGACCTGAACGCTGTTCGGGTTCGACGTGAGGAGCGTGTCCTCGTTACGGTTATTGTTGCTCTGATAGATACCGTAGAAGAACAGATGATCCTTGATGATCGGGCCCGATAAATAGAAGTTGGCCTGCTGACGCTCACGCACATCGGTGCGGTTGTAGTTCGTAATCGTATCGGGATTGTCCTCGCGCAGGTCGTCCGGCTGCCAGTTGAACAACATGCCGCCATGGAACTCGTTGCCGCCTGACTTCGTGGTCGCGTTGACAAACGCGCCCGTAAAGCGACCGAACTCAGCCGGAATCGATCCGTTCTTCACTTCGATCGTGTTGTAGAACTCAAACGGAACCGTCACTGGCTCCAGCCCCTGCCGGAATTCCGTGATATTCAAGCCGTTGATGTAGTAAGCGTTCTCTGAGACCGATGACCCAGCAACCGAGGGAAGTGCGCCGAAAGCCGAGTCGCCCAGCGTCGTACCCGGCGCAAGGAGCACCACCGAGGTCAGGTCGCGGCTGACGGGAACGCGTGTGGCGAGTTCGCCGATCGCGATGACAGCACCGACCGTGTTGCGATCGAAATCGGAAACCTGCACGCGCCCCGCGGTCACGACGATGTCGCCCCCTGCGGCTGCCGCCGACCCGGCAGGCGCAAGCGTGAATTGGTTGGCTGATGCGGACTGCGCGAGGTTTACGCCCTGTTCGGTGTAGGTATCGAAGCCGGGTGCCTCGATGGTGAAGGTGTAGCTGCCCTGCGGGATAGATGCGACACGGTAGCTGCCGTCAGAGCTCGTGGTGACGCTGCGGGTGAAACCCTGAGCATCAGAGGTAACGGTAACGGTTGCCCCGGCGATCGGCTCACCATTGGTGCCCTGCACGCGACCGGTGGCGTTGGTGTTCGTATAATCCTGCGCAGCCGCTGGAGCGGCAACTGCGACAGCGCCAAGCCCGGCCCCGAGCAGAGCCAGCGCGTGGAACGCGGTGCCGGAGCGCAGCGTCTTGCGCATCATATTGAAGCTGTTGATCACGATCTAACCCCTTTTCCTTACGCCAAGGCGCCTGCTTCAGCAGGGTCAATGGCTACAAATCTTAGATTCTTGGTCCACCCGCCGATGTAGATGGGACAGGAAGCATGACGAAAGGTTAATCGACTGCCGAACGGAACGAAAGTCGCACCAGCCGCCCTCTTCTACTTTGACTAGGCGTAGTAGCCAAAATGACACAGGGCTAAGCTTTGGACGCGTCACTCGCCCGATACAGGGCCCGCCACCAGCAGGGGATCGAGCCGTGCGTCGCGCCAACGCAAGGCCCAGTGGAGGTGCGGACCGGTCGCACGGCCGGTTGCGCCGACGGCACCGATCACCTGTCCGGCCGTTACGCGGTCGCCGGGGCGCACGTCGATGCGCGATAAATGGAGGAATGCGCTGCTCAACCCTGCGCCGTGATTCACCATCAGCAGATTGCCCTCCAGCGTGAACGGCTGTGCGGGATCGGCCGCCAGCGTCACGATTCCGTTGGCAGGCGCGCGGACCGGGGTTCCCGTCGGGGCGGCAAGATCGATCCCGTTGTGATAGCTGCCGGGCGCGCCGCGGTACACGCGCTGCGCCCCGAAGAGCCCGGACACGCGCGCGACCAACGGCCACCGCATCGGCTGACGCCAACCATCGGCTTGGGTCGGCACCGCGCGCGCGGCGGCGATGCGGGCGAGTTCGGCCGGGCGCAGCCGATCGAATTCCGCCGTTGTGCGGCCGGCGCGGTAGGGCGCGTCGATCCGCTCGATCCGCCACGCGCGCGGCGCGATCGACAATGTTTCGCGCACCTGACGCCCGTCCTCGAGCGTGGCGATCAACGTGGCTGTCGGTCCGGCATCGCGGTCGAGTCCGATGATGAACCTTCTGCCGTCCAAGGGCACGGGCACGGCCGGCTGACCGGGCAGTTCAAGCGATACGGTGATGGTACCGTCTGGTGCCTGCCCACGCAGCAATGCGCCTTGCGTGCGGCTACCCTCGATTCGGAAAGGCGTTGCCGGACGCTGTGCGGGAACGGCGGCGATGACCGGTGCCGCCGCGCCAGGCGGCAGCGCCGCGCTGGGCACGCACCCGGCGAGCGCGGCGAGCGCCGCGACCGCACGCCTCATCGCGGCGACAAGGCCTCGCTGGCGATGGCGGCGGTGGCGAATGCCTGTTGTTCCGCCACGCTCCAGTAGCGCAACTCCTCTAGCGGGATGCGCTCGGCCGTCACGGCGCAGCGGACATGATCGCCCGGCGACAATACGCGAAAGCCGTTCGCCATGTAGTGGAGCCTTGCCGGGCGGTCAGTATTGGACACGAGCATAAAGAATGGCTTTTCAGAGCAGGGTTGGCTGATCGGGCTTGCGGCGGACATAGGGGCGCGGCGGCGCGCGCTCAACCTTGGCGCCTTCGACGACCACATCGACGCTGCCATCGCTGAAGCGCAAGGATAGGGTCCCCGCCCCGCGTGCGGCGTCCGCGTTGGTAAGCGTTCCGCCGCCCCGTGCGGTGACGCGGGCATAGCCGCGTTCGAGCACATTGTCGGGATTGAGCGACTGCACGAGCCGCCATGTCCCGCCCAGCCGGTCGCGCCCGGCATCGACCTGCCGCTGCAGCACCGCGGGCCGAAGCGCCCCGCCGGCACGGTCGAGCACGCCGCGCGCGCGCGTGACCCTCGCCGCCAGCCCACGATCGAGCCGCGCGCCCAGATCATCGGCGCGCTGTCGCTGCGGCCCGAGCAACGCGTCGCGCTTGGGGAGCAGGCGCGATAGGCCGGCCAGCCGCTCGCGCCCGTGTTCGACATAGCGATTGGCGCAGCGCGCCGTCCGCGCCGCATGGCTGACCACGACGTGGCGCAACTCGGCGATGACCGGCACCGCCATCTCGGCGGCGGCCGTGGGAGTGGGCGCGCGGCGATCGGCGGCGAAGTCGATCAAGGTGGTGTCGGTTTCGTGCCCCACGGCCGAGATGGTGGGGATGGTGCACGCGGCAACCGCGCGCACCACGACCTCTTCGTTGAAGGCCCAGAGATCCTCGATCGATCCGCCGCCCCGCGCGACGATCACCAGATCGGGGCGCGGCACCGGTCCGGCGGTGGGCATCGCATCGAACCCGTGCACGGCGGCGGCGATCTCCGCCGCGGCACCATCGCCCTGGACCTTCACCGGCCAGATCACGACGTGTGTCGGGCACCGATCCTCCAGCCGGTGGAGGATGTCCCGAATCACCGCGCCGGTGGGCGAGGTGACGATGCCGATGACTCGCGGCAGGAAGGGCAGCGGCCGCTTCCTGGCTGGGTCGAACAGCCCTTCCCCCGCCAGCTTCGCCTTGAGCTTGTCGAGCAGCGCCATCAGCGCGCCCGCGCCCGCCAGTTCGAGCCGATCGATGATGATCTGGTATTTGGACCGTCCCGGATAGGTCGTCAGCCGCCCGGTCGCGATCACCTCGATCCCGTCCTGCGGCTGGAAAGATATGGCCGATGCCTGGCCTTTCCAGATGACGCCGTCGATGACCGCGGCATCGTCCTTCAGGCACAGATAGGCGTGGCCGGAGGCGACGCGTTTATAGCCTGATATTTCGCCGCGCAGCCGGACATGGCCGAACTCGCCCTCCACCATGCGCTTGAGCTTGCCCGCCAGCTCGCCCACCGAGAGCGTCAGCGCGTTGTCGCCGGGGACGGGCTCGGCTACCAGCCGCGAAGGTTCGAACAAAGGGTCAGGCATGAACGTCCTGCTGGTGGGCGGCGGGGGCCGCGAACATGCGATCGCGTGGAAGCTGGCGCAATCGCCGGGCCTCGATACGCTCTATGCCGCGCCGGGCAACCCAGGGGTTGCGCGGCATGCGACGATCATTGCCGTGGATGTGGCGGATCATGCCGCCGTCGTCGCCTTCTGCGAAGCCCATGCGGTGCGCCTGGTGGTGATCGGACCCGAAGCGCCGTTGGTGGATGGGCTTGGCGACAGCCTTCGCGCGGCCGGGATCGCGATCTTCGGCCCGTCGGCAGCGGCCGCGCGGCTCGAAGGGTCGAAGCGCTTCACCAAGGAATTGTGCGCGCGGGCTGGGATCCCGACCGCGGGCCATGTCGCGGTTGCAACGCGGGCGGAGGCGGAGGCGGCGCTCGCGCGCACCTTTGGTCGCCCGGTGGTGCTCAAGGCGGATGGGCTCGCCGCGGGCAAGGGCGTGGTGATCGCCACCACCGAGGGTGACGTCAGCGCCGCGCTGGATGGCTTCTTCGCACAGGGCGACGCCCCGCTCGTAATCGAGGAGTTCCTCAGCGGCGAGGAGGTCAGCCTGTTCGCGCTGACCGACGGCACCGATGTCGTGCCCTTTGGCTCCGCACAGGACCATAAGCGGGTCGGCGACGGCGATACAGGGCCCAATACCGGGGGCATGGGCGCCTATAGCCCCGCCCGCGTGCTGACCCCCGCGCTGGAGGCGCGCGCCATGGCGGAGATCGTCGAACCGACGGTGCGCGCCATGGCGGAGGCCGGGACGCCGTTTTCGGGCGTGCTCTATGCCGGGCTCATGCTCGCAGCGACCGGCCCCAAGCTGATCGAATATAACGCGCGCTTCGGTGATCCCGAGGCACAAGTGCTGATGATGCGGTTCGCGGGTGACCTGCTGGAGACGATGCTGGCGGTGGCGGAAGGACGGCTCGCCGAGCTGCCCCCGCCGGTCTTCACCGACGAAACCGCCCTGACGGTCGTGATCGCTGCGAAGGGCTATCCTGGCGAACCGCAGGCGGGCGGCGTGATCGACCTGTCGCGGGTCGGCGGGGCGCAGGTGTTTCAGGCGGGCACGCGGATGCAAGGGAATAGGCTGGTGGCGAGCGGCGGGCGCGTGCTCGCGGTGACGGCGACCGGGCCGACCGTGGCATCTGCTCAGCGCGCGGCGTACCGCGCGGTCGAGACGGTCGACTATGTGCAAGGGTTCTACCGGCACGATATCGGCTGGCGTGAGGTCGCCCGGGAAGGTTGAATGGAGGCGATCACGCGGAACCTCGTCCGCCCGCGGCGATTGATCCTCGCCGGGCATGGTCGCTCCGGCTAGGTAGCCGCGCATGAACGAGATTGCCTCGCCAGCCCCGGGGGCCAGCCTGCTGCCCGACAGCACGCCGCTGATCACCTCTGTCCATTTCATCGTCATCGCGCTGTTCGCGCTGCTGGCCTTGTCGATCATCCTGATCGGCGTCGCGCGCAAACGTCGCCGCAAGCAGGCAGATGCCGCGTTCCGGGAACGCGTCGAGCAGGCCGCAGTGCCCGATGCCCCGCCTGTCCCGCCCCCGGCACCCGTGAAGCACCCTGTGGCTGAGACGGCCGTGCCCGACATCGCGCTGACCCAGCTCAAGGGGCTGGGGCCTAAAGTCGCCGCGCGGTTGAACGAGCTGGGGATCGGCTCCGTTGCGCAGATGGCGGCGCTGGACGATGGGACCGCCGCCGATGTCGACGATCAGCTCGGGACCTTCGCCGGGCGCCTTACCCGTGATCGATGGGTCGAGCAGGCGCGTTTCCTGGCCGCGGGCGACCGGGCCGGGTTCGAAGCGCGGTTCGGCAAGCTTTAACGCGCCGCCAGCGCCCAGCGCAGCACGCCCGCCGTTCCGCGCGCGCCGGCGCGGATCGCGGGGCGGGCGAGCGCCGGGATCGACAGCCCGTGCATGCGTGCGGCCCAGGGCGGCAACAGTTCGACGCCCGCGCCGAGCAGCAGCCGCTGCGCCGCCGCCATACCCGCCGCCGCGGGCTGTTCGAGCAGCGCGCGCGCGGCGCTGCGCGTGCGGTCGTCGACCAGGAGCCGGGGGCGCATGTCGTGGAAATAGCCCTCCACATCGGCGCGCGTCGCCGGCACGTCGCCTGCCCCCATCGCGCGGGCCAGCACCGCCATTTCGCGGTGGTATTGCTCCTGCCGCGCGGCGGGGAAGCCGGGGTCGCGGTAACGCATATAGGCCGCGAGGAAGCTTCGCGCCTCGCCGACATGGACCCAGGTCAGCAGCGCCGGGTCGTTGGCGGCATAGGGCGTGCCGTCGGGCAGGATGCCGGTCACATGGTCGTGGATACGACGCACCTTGGCGATCAGCCGCGTCGCGGTCGCGGTCGAGCCATAGGTGGTGCCGGCGACGAACTGCGCCGTGCGCTTCAGCCGCCCACCCATATTCTCGCGAAAGTCGCTGTGATCCCACACGCCCCCGAGCGCGCCGGGATGAAGCATCTGGAGCAGCAGCGCCGAGGTGCCGCCGATCATCATGGACGTGAAATCGCCGTGGACCTTCCACGCCGCCGAGTGCGGCCCGAACAAGCCGTCATCGCCTGGGGGTCTCGTCAAGTCGAGCGCACCCTCGCCCGATCCGACCATCCCGCGCAGCCGGTCGGCCAATGTGTCGCGCAGAGCGTTCATGGGCCGCGATATGGGGTCGCCCGGCGCGGCGACCACCCCCGTCAGCCCGCCTGCCGCACGACTTCCGCCCAGGCCGCGCGTTCGTCATCGAACCGTTGTTCGACCCGCAGGTCGTGAGCGACACCCCGTGCGAGATCGACCTCGACCGACCCCGCCCATTCCCAAGTCGCATTGCCCGCCATCGCGACCACGCCGTCCGCGCCCGCGCTCGCCCGGACGAGTCCGCCGCGGTTGAACACGGTCGTCTCGAGATCGAACGCGATCCGCCCGGTCAGCGCGGCGGCATAGGTTGATGCCGCCATCGCGCTGCCGCACGCATGGGTCAGCCCGACGCCGCGTTCGTGCGTGCGGACGAAGAGCGCGGGGCCACGGACCTCGACGAAGCTGACATTGGCGCGTCGCGGCAGCCAGGCGGGCGCGGCCTCGCAGGCGAGCCCGACCGCGACCAGTTCGCCTTCCTCGATATGGTCCGCAAAGGCGATCAGATGCGGGTTGGGGATCGATACCGCGGTGAATGCGCGCGTGCTGGGCAGCAGTTCGATCGCGCGTTCGACGTTGTCGTGCCGCCCGATCGCCATTGGCCACGCGGTCACGTCCAGGCTGGCGGGACCGGCGACCTCGCGCACCGTATAGACCCCCGGTGCCAGATCGGCGACGCGCGACACCTGCGCGGTGGACCCGACCAGCGACACCGTTGCGGTGTCGCCGCCCATCTGCTCGAACCCGAGTCGCGCGACGCAGCGCAGCCCGTTCAGGCACGTCTCCGCCTCGGTTCCGTCCGGGTTGTACATCGCAAAGCCGAACGCCGCGTCGTCTCGCGGTGACTTCAGCAGCAACAGCCCGTCGCCGCCGACTGGTCCGGTACGATCGGCAAGCGCCCGTGCGACGGCCGGCCAGTCGGCGTCCGGCACGTCGAGCCCCCGCGCGTCGATCAGCGGGAAGTCGTTTCCCGACCCATGGCACTTGATGATCGCGAACCGCATGGATGCTCCATTACCGCAGACGATAATGATCCGCGAGCCGATCGAGCGCCAGCGTCAGCACGACGCGCCCCGCCCGTGCGGGCCAGCCGAGCGCGCGTTCGGCGATCGGCAGCCCTTCGCCCGCGCACACCACGCGCCATGCGATATCGGCGAGGCCCGGGCCGACAGCCGCGATCGCCGCGTCGAACCGGCGCTTGGCGCTGATCTGCGCGGCGGTGGGGTCCTCGCCGACGCCCCCGCCATCGACCCGCGGCTGCCACCGCATCGTCACGTTTGGCGCGAGCGCGGCGCGCTCGTAATCGGCGCGCAACCGCTCGCCCGCCTCCATCTGCCGCGCCGTCACCAGCTGCCGCGCCGCGAGCCAGGCCAGCGGCGATTCGGCCATGTTCACGGTTACGCGTCGACCGCTGCCCGCGACCATCGCCCGTTCCACCAATTCGCGCATGCGATACTCTCCCTGTCCATCATGCACCGCTTGCCTGAGAGGCATGAATGTAGGACAGAAGAAAAACCATATGGGTTACGGAGACTGTCGATGATCACAGCCATTCGTGAGGTTCGTCGCGCGCGCGGGCTGACGCTGGACGATGTCGCGCGGGCTTGCGTGCCGCCGACCACGGCGCAGACGATCGGGCGGTTGGAGACGGGCACGCGCACCGTGTCGGTCGCCTGGCTCAACCGGATCGCCGCCGCCTTGGGGGTTCCGGCGGCCGATCTGGTGACGCTGCCCGACCGGGCCACGCTGCCCGTCGCCGCGGTCGTTGATGCGAGCGGGGCGCATGCCCCGCGCCGCCCGGCGAGCGTCGTGCCACCCAGTGCGGATGCCGGCATGGTGGCGCTGATCGTCGCGGGGAGTGTCGGCGATTACCGGGCGGGCGATGAGCTGTGGATGGAGCCGCTGGCCCCCGACGCCTATGCGCACGCGGTCCACCGCGATGTGCTGGTTCCCCGTCCCGCGGGCGCGTTCGTGTTCGGACGGCTGTTGTCGGTCGAGGCGGACGCGTTGACGGTCCTGCCGCCAACGCCGGGGGCCGCGCCGATAAGGGTCGCGGCACCGCCGTGGATCGCGCGGGCGGTGCGGCTGGTTCGGGGGTTGTGAATGGTGGGCGATGACGGGCTCGAACCGCCGACATTCTCGGTGTAAACGAGACGCTCTACCAACTGAGCTAATCGCCCCCGCGACCGCCGATGCCGCAGCACGGCGGCGCGCGCAAGCTTTTCAGACGAAAGGCAGCGCGGCGCGGGCGAGGGCGGCGGCATAGCCGCGCATCCCGGACGAGGCCTGATCGGTCAGCACGACGAAGGCGCGCCGCCGGTCGCCCGGATCGGGCCTGCGCGCCAGCAGCCCGCCCGCCGTCATCCGCCCGATCCAGCGCAGCGCGGTGGTCGGCGCGACGGCGGCGGCGATGCACAGGCTGGACACCGATACCGAGCCGCCTTCCAGTTCGGCAGCGAACAGGTCGAGCAGCATGTCCCAGGCGGGGTCCTCGAACAGCGCAGGGGGGAAAAAGCCGTCGCGCATCCGGCGCGCGCGAATCGCCTGGCGAATGACCTGCGGGTCGACGGCGATGCCCTTCGCGCGGGGGTGAAAGGCGCTGCTTCGGTCGGCGACTTGCCCCGGCGCATCGGGCGCACCGTCGCTCAGCCGCGCCAGCATCTCGGCGATGCGTGCGATCTCCTCGTTGAGGCGGGCCAGCCGTTCGCGCTCGTCTTCGCGCACGGCCGTCGCGCCGGTGCCCGCGGCGATCAGCGCAACG
>DASVUT010000034.1:0-2254 GCA_036386955.1 Sphingomonas sp.
CACGCACCCGGGCCAGCCATTCCGGGCTGTTGTTGGGCATCGTCTCGAGTTCGTAGAGGTAGGTCTTCACATAGCCGTGTTCGCCCTCCAGCGCGTCGGCGTCGTGGGCGACGTTGGCCTGGCGCAGCGCCGGGTAGATGACATTCTCTTCCTCCAGCGCATGCTTGGTGAGCTGGTATTTGAGCTTCGCGAGCAGTTGCGAGCGGAGTGTCGTCTGGCTGTCGCTGGTCGCTTCGATTTTGTCGAAGGTAAGCAAGGTCAGTCGATGCTCGGTGGCGAGCGCCTCGTCCCAGCTCGCGCCGCCTGTGGACGCCATCTGGACGAACAGCTTGCGGCCCATATTCGCCGCGATGCCGACGGCTGCGCCGGCGACCGCCGCGCCGACGATGACGCCGGTCTGGCCCCCGGCCCACTTGAAGAGACCGCCGCCGCTGTCGCTGCCGCTGTTATCGTTGGTCTTTCCGTTCTTCGTCTCGTTCTTGGTCGCCATTTCGAACCTCCTGGTTGCTTGGCTGCCAAACCGCCCGCAGGGGCGGCGGGTTCCGGTGTGCGGCGCTGGGAACCTATCGGCGGGGCTCCGGTTAAGCGGCCAAAGCCCAAGGAGCGAAGAGCATGCTGGCAGCAGACTATCGAGGCCCGTACCGTGTCCGGGCCCAGGAGAAGCCGGAACCCAAGATCGAGCATCCGCGCGATGCGGTCGTCAAGGTCACCCGCTCGTGCATCTGCGGGTCGGACCTCCACCTTTATCACGGCATGGTCCCCGACACGCGCGTCGGCATGACCTTCGGCCACGAATTCTGCGGAATCGTCGAGGAAGTCGGATCGGCGGTCGAGAACCTGAAAAAGGGCGACCACGTCCTCGTGCCGTTCAACATCGCCTGTGGCCAATGCCATTTTTGCAAGCAGGGCTTGTTCGGCAATTGCCACGAATCGAACCCGCAGGCGACGGCGGTTGCGGGCATCTACGGTTATTCGCACACGGCGGGCGGCTATGAAGGCGGCCAGGCCGAATATGCGCGCGTGCCTTATGCCGACTTCGGCCCGCAGGTCATTCCCGACTGGATGGACCCGGACGACGCCGTGCTTCTCACCGACGTGGTGCCGACCGGCTACCAGGCGGCCGAGATGGGCGGCATCCAGAAGGGCGACACGGTGGTCGTCTTCGGTGCGGGCCCCGTCGGCATCATGGCCGCACGCTGCGCCTGGCTGTTCGGTGCCGGCCGCGTGATCGTCATCGACCACGTCGACTACCGGCTCGAATTCGCCCGCACCTATGCGCCGGCCGAAGTTTACAACTTCCGGGAGCTCGACGACGTCGTCGTGTTCATGAAGAAGACCACCGACGGCCTCGGCGCCGACGTCTGCATCGACGCGGTGGGCGGCGATGCGGTCGGAAATGCCATGCAGACTTTGTTCGGCAACAAGCTGAAGCTGGAGGCTGGCAACGCCATCGCGCTTCACTGGGCGATCAACTCGGTGA
Source organism: Sphingomonas sp. (assembly GCA_036386955.1). GTDB lineage: Bacteria > Pseudomonadota > Alphaproteobacteria > Sphingomonadales > Sphingomonadaceae > Sphingomonas. Next base: position 1,481 of record DASVUT010000034.1, read on the forward strand.
AAAAGGGCGGCATCGTCTCCATCGTCGGTGTCTATGGTCCGACCGGCAACATGATTCCCGTCGGCAACGTCGTGAACAAGGGCCTGACCCTGCGCGGCAACCAGGCCGCGGTGAAGCGCCACCTCCCCAAGCTCATCGAGCATGTGAAGAACGGGCACATCAACCCGAAGGCGCTGATCACCCACCGGGTGCCGCTGGAGGAGATTTCGGACGCGTATCACATCTTCTCGGCCAAGCTCGACAATTGCATCAAGCCCGTCCTCATCCCCAATGCGGCCTGAGCGGAAGGAAAGACCCATGAACCACGCGCTCGTCGACACGTCCAAGATCCCCGGCTGGGGCGTCGATGCGGATCCCGAGAACGATCCCACCTATCCCTCTCGCGATCGCAGCCGCGACGAGGGGCTGATGCGCAACTGGCAGAAGCCGCCGCGCCAGCAGTCGGACGTCGAGATCCTGCAGTCGATCGAGCATGAGGAGCGGCCCGCCGTCTTCGGCACCGCGACGCCGCCGACCGGTGTCAGCGGCATGATCCGCCGCGCCGCCTTTCGGTGGAGCGAATCGAACTGGCTCCACTGGCTGATGCTGATGGGCGCCGACCGGATCAACGTCGTCGAAGGCGTGGTCCAGGACCTCGCCCGCGGCAAGATCCCGAACATCCCCGCGGAGATGGGCATCAAGTCCGAATGGCGGCACAACAAGACGGGCCTCGCGAAGAAGGTCGCCGTCATCGGCGCCGTCTCCCTCGGCGCGTGGCTGCTGCTCCGCCGCCGC
>DASVUT010000035.1:0-3149 GCA_036386955.1 Sphingomonas sp.
CCTGTGCGGCCGGTTCGAAGGGTTCGACGAACGCCTGTTCGAGGCTCGCGCGATCGAGGAGGTGTCGATCGGCGACTATATCCTGTCGGGCGGCGAGATGGCCGCGCTGGTCCTGCTCGACGCTTGCATCCGCCTCCTCCCTGGCGTAATGGGCGCGACCTTGAGCGGGGAGGAGGAGAGCTTCGAAAGCGGCCTCCTGGAATACCCGCACTATACCCGCCCCACTCTGTGGGAAGGGCGCACGATCCCCGAAGTGCTGCGATCGGGGGATCATGCCAAGATCGCTGCCTGGCGTCACGCCCGGTCGATCGAGGATACACGGCTAAGGCGGCCGGACCTTTGGGAACGCCATGGGGGCGATCCGGGTCGGTCGCCCTCTGGCGCGCGGCGACGTTGAGGTTAAAGTTCATGAACCTGATCCAACAGCTCGAAGCCGAGCAGATCGCAAAACTCACCGCCAACCGCGCCATCCCCGAATTCCGCCCCGGCGACACGCTCAAGGTCGGCGTCCGCGTCGTCGAGGGCGAGCGCACCCGCGTCCAGAACTATGAAGGCGTGTGCATCGCCCGTTCGAACAAGGGCATGGGCAGCAACTTCACCGTCCGCAAGATGAGCTTTGGCGAAGGCGTCGAGCGCGTCTTCCCGCTCTATTCGCCCAACATCGACTCGATCGAGGTCGTCCGCAAGGGCGCCGTGCGGCGTGCCAAGCTTTACTACCTGCGCGGTCGCACCGGCAAGTCGGCGCGTATCGCGGAGCGTCGCGATACCCGTCCCGCCAAGGGTGCCGTCGCCGCCGAGTAATCGCGCAGGCAAGGTGAATCGAATAGTGGCGCGGAGGGCAAGGCCTTCCGCGCCCCTTTTGCCGTCGCGCGTGGTTTGCTGTATGCATCGCCCGCACGCACCGGGGGGAGCCGCCATGACCGACACCACCGCGACGATATCGGCCAGCGAACCCGATGGCGCGCCGCGCCTCGCCGGGCTCGATATCCTGCGCGGGTTGGGGATCGTTGCTATTTTGTTTATGAACATCAACGACATGGGGGGGTCGTTGTGGGTTCTGTTTAGCGGGGACATTCGGCATTTCGGGTGGAGTGCCGCTGATCAGGCGGTGTGGGCGGTGCGCGAGGTGTTCGCCAACGGTACGGCGCGGTGTTTGCTCGAGATGCTGTTCGGGGCCGGGATGGTGATCCTGGCCGGACGGCTGACGCTGAAGAAATATTACTGGCGCAATTTCGTCCTGTTCCTGTTCGGCGTCGTCCACATGTTCGTGCTGCTATGGCCCGGCGACATCCTCCACACCTATGGCCTGGCCGCGATGATCGCGTTCCTGTTCCGCAACCGGGGCCCCAAGCTGTTGCTGGGCGTCGGGCTGACCATGGCGCTGCTCCAGCTCGTGCTAGGCGGCATCGGCTATGTTTCGGAAACCGCCAAGCGCGCCGAAGTCGCAACCGCGCAGGCCAGGCAGAGCGCTGGCCGGCCGCTGACCGCCGCCGACACCAAACTCCTGAAGGACCACGCCGAAAGCGCCGCCAAGGACGCCAGGAGCGACGCCAAGTCCAAGGCCAGGATCGCCGCCGAGGACCGCGCCCGCACCGGCACGTTCAGCAGCTGGGCCGGCTCCGCCTGGGACACCACGCTTAAGATCCAGGGCAAGGCCCTGGAGCTGCTGTTCGTGCTGGAGGCCGCGACGACGATGCTGATCGGTGCCGCGCTGTACAAATGGGGCGTGTTGCAGGGCGCGCGCAGCCGGGCATTCTATGTCCGGCTGACGCTCGTCGCCTATGCGATCGGCCTGGGCAGCCGCACCGTGGGCGCGATCGACGACATGCGCTTCGACGGCGCGCCCTCGATCCTGTGGTCGCTCGACGAGGTCGCGCGCCTCGCCACGACGCTGGGGCATGTCGGGCTCGTCTATCTCCTGCTCGCCACCGTCACCGGCGCGCGGCTGCTCAAGCCGTTCGAGGCGGCGGGCAAGACCGCGCTGTCGGTCTATGTGCTGCAAACGATCATCTGCCTGTGGATCATCTACCCCCCCTTCGCGCTCGGCCTGTACGGCACCCAGGGCTGGGCCGCGATGATGGCGACGGCGCTTGCGGTGAGCATCGTCGTGCTGGCGATCGCCAACTGGTACGCCGCGCGCTTCACCATCGCCCCGGTGGAATGGGCGTGGCGCTCGATCGTGGAAGGGCGCCGGTTGCCGATCGGGCGGCGGGGGGTCGAGCGGGTGAAGGGGCCAGTCGCCGTCTGATCCCGCTCCTCCCCCGTTTCACGGGGGAGGAGCCAAGCGAAGCGAGGCGGAGAGGGCCCGTGGTCAAGCGCCCGTACGGGCCACCTCCGTCATGCTTCGCATGCCACCTCCCCCGTAAACGGGGGAGGAGAGGCTAGGGTAGTGCCGTTCCAGCTCCTCCCCCGTTTACGGGGGAGGTGGCCGCCGTAGGCGGTCGGAGGGGGCCTGGGGTCGGACGCTGGTACGGGCCCCCTCCGTCATGCTTCGCATGCCACCTCCCCCGTAAACGGGGGAGGAGAAGAGGGTGGAACGCTCCCCTCAGATCGCGATCACCGCATCCGCATCGCCCGCCGCCAGCGCGGCCATGTGGTGGAGGATCAGGTCGCGGGTGAGGAAGCGGCCGAACGCGGCCTCGTCCTGGCGGCGCACGATGGGGAAGGTCGACAGGATGTAATCGGCGTCGTCGCGGCCGATGCCGTACAGGTGGAAAAACAGCGCATCGAGCCGCGCGCGGCGTTGCCGCCGGTCGGCCTCGTCCCAGCGGAACGGCGGCAGGACGTCGCCCGCATCATCGACATGCCCCATGTCGCGCGCGAACGGCGCCATGTCGTGCGCGGTATAGGTCAGGTGCAGCACCTCGCGCGCGACGATTTCGCGGGCGGTCATCGTACCGAAGCGGCGGTCATAGGCGTCGGGGGGCAGAATCGGGAGCTGTTTGACGAGATACCAGTTCACATGCTGACCCTGGACTTTCTGTCGTGCGGTGTAATCGAGAACGAAGGCGTTGAGGTTGCCTGCGAGGACCACTGCCTCACGCGGTGTGGGCGTGCCGATAAGCGGCAGCGTATTTCCGTAACCCGCTTGCGGCACGATCGCTGCGATCATGGTCCTGACGTTCGTGGGCGCGGTGACATCCTTGAAG
>DASVUT010000036.1:0-4264 GCA_036386955.1 Sphingomonas sp.
GGTCCTTCTCCTGGATGTCGGCGAGGTTCTCCGTGAGCGTGTTGGTGTGCACGATGTTGGGGGCTTCGATCCCGTGCAAAATCATGTTCATGATCGCGATGACGTAGGCGAGGGATTTCTTCTCCTTGCCGTAGAACGTCCGCTCGTGCAGGAACTTGTCCTGCGCGCTGGTGCGCTTGGGGTGTTCGCCCTTGAGGTAGTCGTAGGCTTCGCACAAGAAGCCGGCTGACCCGACGGCGCCGTCGTAGATCTTCTGGCCCAGCTCGGGTTTGACGACTTTGATCATCGCGCGGATGAGCGGGCGGGGCGTGTAATACTCGCCGCCGTTGCGGCCCGCGTTGCCCATGTTCTTGATCTTGGCCTCGTAGAGGTGGGAGAGCTCGTGCTTCTCCGTCTGCGAGCGGAAGCGCAGGGCGTCGATCTCGTTGATGATCTCGCGCAGGTTGCTGCCGGACTGAATCTTGTTTTTGATCTCGCTGAAGATCTCGCCAATCTTGTATTCGATCGTGTCGGCGTGGTCGGCGGTCTCCTTGAACTTGCGCAGGTACGGGAAGAGTTTTTTATCGACGAAGTCGGTGAGGTCGTCGCTGCCGGTGGCCTTGACGTGGTCGAGCGTGCCGTCGGCCTTCCTCGGGGCGGCCCACGACTCCCAGCGGTAGGGCTTATCCAAGATGTAGGTGTAGGCCTTGCCGTCGAGGGCGGCGATGTCGGCGCGGTCCTGTTCCAAGCCGTCGAGGTATTTGAGGAACAGCAGCCAGGAGGTTTGCTCGGTGTAATCGAGCTCGGTGGTGCAGCCGGCCTCTTTGCGGAGGGCGTCATCGATGTTGCGGAAGGCTTGTTCGAACATGTGAGTATGGTCTAGGGCCGGCTGCTGCACCGCGCCGGGGCCGGGGCCGGGGCCGGGGCTAGGATATCGTGCGGGATGTGGCGGTGACGCTGCGCCGGCCGCAGTGTAAGAAAACCGTTCCCCGCCGTCGCTGATCTTGTACATCGGCCGGACTGCCGCCGCCAAATCCGGCGAGAGCGCGCGACGGCTCCTTGGACGGTCATTTGGTGTGGGACGTGGCGTCGGACAGATCGTCGCGCAGCGGCTTACGTCATGAGTAGCGAATTAAGGCGAGACAACGCGCCGCCGAACTCGCCAAAGGCGCCGACGCCCGCCCATCCGCGCCCCGGACGCACACGTCTGCCCGTCCGACCCGTCGAGTACTCGTCCGCGCCAAGGCCGACTCCCGCCTGCCGCCGCCCGGGGTTGCAATCACCCGCCAATGGCACGCCCGGATGGTCTGATGCTGGCTTGCGACGACGGCACGCTCGGGTGCGAGGGCGAACGCTATAAGACCCTCACCGCAGCCGCAGAGGCCGTTGCCGTCACGCCCGTCGGTTCACGGCCCGCGGCGCGGAGGTCGTTACGGCTTCAGTGCGTTATTGCCGTGAATCGCAAGAGTCGTACGCGTCGCGCCGGCACTGCATAGGTCAGGGGCATGGCCCCCGACCGAACCCGTTCCAATCCCGGTTTGACCGGCGGCAGCGCCGATACCGACCTCGCCATCAGCTGCGCCATCTACGCCGAACTGGCGACCCTCTTGGCCCATGCCATCCTCCGCCGCCGCGCGTCTGAATCTTCGCCGGATTCCTCCGCGACATGCCGTGATGCCGCCGCCCCGACACGGCTCACTGTCCCCACCGGCCCGGTTCCTTACGAGCCTGCCGGAGAACGGAGCATTGATGCCTGAGACCGACCAGCTAGCCGACCAGATTAACGCCCTCCAACGCCTGCCGACGAGCGACCTGCTCGACCGCTACGCCGCCCTGTACGGCGAGCGTAGCGCGACCCGCAACCGCCTGTGGCTGCTGCGCAAGGTCGCTTGGCGCATGCAGGCCCAGGCCCACGGCGGCCTGAGCGAAAGAGCCAGACTGCGGGCCTCCACGAGCAGGCCGAGCGGTACGGACTGCCGATCGGCGGGCCCACGATCGACCTGCCGAAGCTCGCCCGAAGGCTGCACGACTTCCTGGCCGAGAACGCGGCGCAGTTAGCTAAAGAGCCCGACGAGCTCATGGTCGGCGGGTCGAGCCCGGCGCTGGAGCGGTACCGGGAGGAGCGCGCCGCGCTCGCCCGCTTGGATCGGTTGGATCGGTTGGAACGCGAGAACGTGCTCCTGCCCCGGGACCAGGTCAGGGAGGCACTGGGACGGATCGCGGCGGTGCTCAGGGCCGCGGGCGAGTCCCTGCAGCGGCAGTACGGCGGCGGGGCGGCGGAGCTGCTGCACGAGGCCATCGACGACGCCGAGCGCGAGATGAAGCGGACCTTTGGAGAGGAGCAAACGGATGACGACCAAGACCGATCAGACTCACCCGACCCAGCGTGACCTTACGTGGTTCCTGGACCAATCCCGGCCAAGGCGTCTGCGCACGATGCGCGCCTTCGCCGAGAGCGAGATCGTGATCCCGAACGGCCCGTTCGCCGGGCGGCGGTTCAAGTGCTCCCGTCAGCCCTACACAAGGCTGTGGTTCGACGCCGTGGACAGCGGCCTTTGGTCCCGCTGCGTCGCCACCGGCCCGACCTAATCGGGCAAGAGTTTGTCCTGCTTCGTGATCCCCTTGCTGTACCACCTCTTTGAAGTCGGCGAGACGGTCATCTGCGGGCTGCCGGACATGGACATGGCCGCCGACAAGTGGCGCGAGGACCTGCTGCCGGTCATCGAACGCTCGCGGTACAAGGACCTGCTCCCGGCCAGCGGCGGAGGTAGTAGAGGTGGACGCGTCGAGTCGTTGCAGATGCGAAGTGGCGCCACGCTGAAGTTCATGTCGGGCGGCGGCTCGGACAAGAGCCGTGCGGGGTTTACCTCCCGGGTACTCGTCGTTAGCGAGACGGATGGCTTGGACAAGGCCGGGGGCAACAGCCGCGAGGCCGACAAGCTCAAGCAGCTCGAGGCGAGGACTAGAGCTTATGGCGCGAGGAAGCGGGTGTACCTCGAGTGCACCGTCAGCACCGAGCAGGGCCGGACGTGGCAGGAGTACACCAACGGCACCCGGAGCCGCATCGCGCTCCAGTGCCACGAGTGCAACGCCTGGGTAACCCCGGAGCGGGAGCACCTCGCCGGGTGGCAGGGGGCCGAGACTCGGGCGGACGCCGTGGCACGCGCCTCGTTCGTCTGCCCGGCATGCGGCTGCCTGTGGCCCGCGGAGCATCGCGTCCGTGCCCACGACACGGCACTGCTAGTCCACGGGGATCAGGTGGTCGATGAGACGGATGCGGTGCAGGGACTGCCTCCCGCCACCGACACGCTGGGCTTCCGCTGGTCGGCGGTGAACAACCTCTTTGTCACCACGGCCGATCTCGCGGCAGAGGAATGGCAGGCAGGGCGGTCGGTCGACGAGGACAACGCCGAGCGGGAGCTGCGGCAGTTCGTCTGGTGCCTGCCTGTGGTGCCCAGCAAGCTTGCCCAGACCAACCTCGAGGCGCATGAACTCGCCGGCCGCATGGCCGACCTGCCCAAGGGCGTGGTGCCCGAAGACGCCGAGTACTTCACCGCCGGCATCGACTTGGGCAAGTACCTCGCCCACTGGGTCGTGGTCGCATGGTCACCCCAAGCCCGCGGGCACATCGTCGAGTACGGCAGGCTGGAGGTCCCCAGCGACAACATGGGCGTGGAGCAGGCGCTGATGGTGACGCTGCGGGAGTTTAGAGAACTGATCCAGGCGGGGTGGCCGGTCGCCCATGCCGAGGCCGAAAAGCGCATCAGCCCGACGCTCGTCTTCGCCGACAGCGGGTACATGGCGCCCGTGGTCTACGCCTTCTGCCGGGAGTCGGGCGAGCCCTTCCGTCCGGCGGCAGGCCGAGGTGCATCCCAGCAGCACCGCCAGTGGTACAACCGGCCGACCCAGGGCGGGGCGTCGACGGTCAACTGGCTCGGAGAGGCATCCCACGCCGTGTGGCTCGCGGCCGAGCAGGTGCGGCTGGTGGAGATGGACGCCGACTACTGGAAGACGTGGGTCCACCAGCGGCTGGTCACGCCGATCGGCTCTCCGGGGGCGATGACGCTGTACAGGGCCCCGGCGCAGGACCATTTGTCACTAGCAAAACACCTCACGGCGGAAGTGAAGACCGAGGAGTTCGTGGCGGGCAAGGGCGTGGTGACGAAGTGGGAGCGGGTCCGCAAGCAAAACCATTGGCTGGACGCGCTCTACAATAGCTGCGTCGCGGGGTACGGAACGGGGGTAAGGCTCGTGGACGAAGTGGTGCCGCAGGTTCAGGCGCGGG
>DASVUT010000037.1:0-4237 GCA_036386955.1 Sphingomonas sp.
GCCTCGTGGGAGGACCTTGGGACGACAACATGCGCTCAGGCTACGAGTCGTGTGGCAAACCTGTTGTGCGTCTCGACGACTTGGAACGGGTCGATTTTGAGAACTACCTGAACGCGGTCGATTTCGTTCCGCAGGGCGGCACCTATCATGATACCGGAATGATCTGGGGACTTCGGCTGATCTCGCCTACCGGCCTGTTCGCGGCCGACACCGCCGCGCACCCGGGGCGCAACCCGCCGAACCGCTTCATCATCTTCATGACGGACGGTGACATGTCGCCCAACGCGTGCCTTTACGGCATGTACGGGATCGAACGGTACGACCGGCGCATCACGGGCGCTAATCAGACGAGTTGCAACAACGCGGCGCTGGCGCGCCACAATGCGCGCTTTCAGGCGACGTGCGAAGCGGCAAGGGCACGCAACATCCGGGTGTTCGTCATCGCCTTTGGCACATCCGTGACGACGCAATTGTCGGCATGTGCGTCAGCGGGCAGCTCGTATGTCGCGACAGACAATGCCGCGCTCACCACGGCCTTCGCCGACATCGCCAAGCAGGTCGCGATGCTGCGGGTGTCCAAGTGACCGCATCCCTCAATCGCCTGTGGCGCGACGCCCGCGGCGTCACCGTGCTGGAGTTCGCGTTCATCCTGCCGCCGATGCTGTTCCTGCTGATGGGCGCGGGCGAGGTCATGTACCAGGTCTATCTGCAATCGCTCCTCGACGGCGCGATCCAAAAGGCGGGCCGTGATTCGGCGATCCAGGGTGGTGCCAATAAGACGGCCGATCTCGATACCGCCGTGCTCCAGATGGTCCGCGTGGTCGCCAAGACCGCGACGATTCAGTCAAGCGTCCGCAAGAGCTATGCTGATTTCGCCAAGATGAAGCCCGAACGGTTCGACGACACGAACGGCAACAACGCCTACAATTCGGGCGAGTGTTTCGACGACATCAATGGGAACAGGACCTGGGATGCCGATCCCGGCCTCGTCGGTCAGGGCGGCGCGAACGACGTCACGTCCTATACCCTGACGATCAGCTACACGCGCCTGTTCCCCGTCGCCGCCATCCTGGGCTGGGGACAGACGCACCAGCTCGTCGCGACGACGCTGCTCAAGAACCAGCCCTATGCGTCGCAGGCGGTACGGGCGACTGCACGGATCAATTGCCCATGAGACGCCTAGTTCGCGACATCCGCGGTGTCGCGATGCTCGAGTTCGCCTTCGTGGCACCACTCGTTCTGCTGACCGGATGCTTCGGCGTTGAGATCGCCAATTACGCGCTGGCGCAGCTTCGCGTCAGTCAGATCGCGCTGGCGCTCGCCGACAATGCGTCGCGCGTGGGGATCAGCAGCTCGCTTGCGACGCAACAGCTTCGCGAGGTCGACATCGCCGACGTGCTGCAGGCGACGCGGACTCAGGGGCAACGGATCAACATCACGAAATATGGCCGCGTCACACTGTCGAGCCTGGAGGCGGATGCCGCCGGGGCACAGCGAATCCGCTGGCAACGCTGCCTCGGTTTGATGACCGGCCCCGACTATGTTTCGCATTTCGGGGCCACATCCCCAACGGACGGAAGCGATACGACATCGGCCAATGACGGCTATAACGGCCTGGACCCGGCTGGCGACAGCATCGCCTCGAACGGTATGGGTCCGATCGGCGGAAAGGTGGAAGCTCCACCGCAATCGGGGGTCATGTTCGTTGAGGTGAACTACCAGTATCGGCCGCTGTTCGGTTCCTGGCTCGTCGGTACGCGCCGCATCCACTATATCGCGTCGTTCATCGTCCGCGACCGCCGAGACTTCGCACAGATCTTCAACCCCAACCCCCAAGTGGCAGTGGGCGACAAGCTGACCTGCAATCGTTTCACTGTTTGACATTGAGGGCCGTTCCCCACGTCCGTTCGCCCTGAGCGTAGTCGAAGGGCCTTGAGCAAGCGCCTGTGCCAATTGCTTCGACCACGCTCAGCACGAACGGAGGTGCGGCAATCGGATCAGCTCCGGTAACACACCTTCTTGACCGCACTCACCACCCGCGCCGCATCGATCAGCGCGAGCTTTTCCAGGTTCGCCGCATAGGGCAGCGGCACGTCCTCGTCCGTTACCCGCCCAACCGGAGCGTCGAGGTCGTCGAAGCCGTCGGTCATGGCGATCGCGATGATCTCGGCGGCGATACCGCAGGTCGGCCAGCCTTCCTCGACCACGACCATGCGGTTGGTCTTCGCCAGACTCTTCAGCACCGTTGCCTTGTCGAGCGGGCGCAGCGTGCGCAGGTCGATCACCTCGGCATCGATCCCCTCGCCCGCCATCTGCTCGGCGGCTTCCAGCGAGATGCCGACGCCGATCGAATAGCTGACGATCGTCACGTCCTTGCCCGGCCGCATCACGCGCGCCTTGCCGATCGGAAGGACGAAATCGTCGAGCTTGGGCACGTCGAAGCTGCGGCCGTAGAGCAGCTCGTTTTCCAGGAACACGACCGGATCCTCGGTCCGGATCGCGGCCTTGAGCAACCCCTTCGCGTCCGCCGCGTCATAGGGCGCGATGACGATCAGGCCGGGGACGCTGGCGTACCAAGGCGCGAAGTTCTGCGAATGCTGGGCTCCGACGCGGCTGGCGGCACCATTGGGTCCGCGGAACACGATCGGGCAACGCATCTGCCCGCCCGACATATAGTTGGTCTTGGCCGCCGAGTTGATGATGTGATCGATCGCCTGCAACGCGAAGTTGAAGGTCATGAACTCGATGATCGGCTTCAATCCGCCCATCGCCGCACCCGCGCCGACGCCGGCAAAGCCGTATTCGGTGATCGGCGTGTCGATCACGCGCCGCTCGCCGAACTCGTCGAGCAGCCCCTGCGTCACCTTGTACGCGCCCTGATACTGCGCGACCTCCTCGCCCATGACGAAGACGCGGTCGTCGGCGCGCATCTCCTCGGCCATCGCATCGCGAAGCGCCTCGCGGACGGTGGTCTTCACCATCTCGGTGCCGGCGGGAACCTCCGGATCGGCGACCTCGGCCGTATGCGCGGCGGCCTCGAACATCTGCCGCGCGCCGGTGTCGACCTTGTCCTGCGCCGGATGGGGGGAGTCCTCCACGGTGTCGGCGACCTTGTCCTGCGTCTGGGGCAGAGCCTCTGGTCCATCATCCTTCGAAGCCACGACGGGTGCCGCGGAGGCGCCCGCATCCTCGCCCTCGCCCGCCAGTTCCAGGATCACGGTGCCGACCTTCACATTGTCGGTGCCCTCGGCGACGAGGATGCGCGACACGGTGCCTTCGTCGACGGCCTCGAACTCCATCGTCGCCTTGTCGGTCTCGATCTCGGCCATGATGTCGCCGGACTTAACGGCGTCACCCTCCTTCACGAGCCACTTGGCCAGCGTGCCTTCCTCCATCGTCGGGGACAGAGCGGGCATCTTGATCGCGATCGGCATGTCAGTAACGCTCCACCAGCACGTCGGTATAGAGTTCGCCCGCATCGGGTTCGGGCGTTTGTTCGGCGAAATCGGCGGCTTCGTTCACGATCTTGCGGATTTCCTGCTCGGTCGTCTTCAACTGCGCCTCGTCGACGCCGTGTTCGGCCAGCAGCTTCTTGACGTGTTCGATCGGATCGGACTTGTCGCGCACCGACTGGACCTCCTCGCGGCTGCGATACTTGGCCGGATCGGACATCGAATGGCCGCGGTAGCGATAGGTCTTCATCTCAAGGATGACCGGCCCCTTGCCCGCGCGGACCCACTCGAGCGCCGTTTCGGCCGCGCCGCGGCACGCCAGCACGTCCATGCCGTCGACCTGGATACCGGGGATGCGGAAGCTCTCGCCACGGCGATAGAGCTGGTCCTCCGCCGAGGCGCGGTTGACGCTCGTGCCCATCGCGTACTGGTTGTTCTCGATGACGAAGATGATGGGGAGCTTCCAGAGCTCCGCCATGTTGAAGCTTTCGTACACCTGGCCCTGGTTCGCGGCGCCATCGCCGAAATAGGCCATGCACACGCCGCCATCGCCACTGTACTTGTGTTTGAACGCAAGGCCCGTGCCCAGCGACACCTGCGCGCCGACGATCCCGTGCCCGCCATAGAAGCGCCGCTCGGTCGAGAACATGTGCATCGACCCGCCCTTGCCCTTGGAAATGCCGGCGGCGCGCCCGGTCAGCTCGGCCATGATCACCTGCGGATCGATGCCGTAAGCGAGCATGTGGCCATGGTCGCGGTACCCGGTGATGACCGAGTCCTTTTCG
>DASVUT010000038.1:0-1610 GCA_036386955.1 Sphingomonas sp.
GCGTCGCCACGACCCCGATCAGGTGCGATCGTGCCTGGAACAGATCGTGGCGGCGTTGCGAGCCGTGGACGCGGAAGCCGTCGCGCGCATGGCGACTCGCCGGACGCGGGGTTCGTCACGCGATCGTTCGAGCAATTGATAATCGTTCGCAGCCGCGCTATCTGTTGTCCATGGTCGCCATCAGCCTCGAACGCCTTGCCCTTCGCCAGCGCGGAACCGTGGCCGCGATCGATTGGGCGCGGCTGGCCGGGCCCGAGGCGCGGCGGTTGCGCGAGCTGGGGTTCGACGAGGGTGCTGAGGTCGAGGTGCTGCACCGCGCGACGCTGGGCGGCGGGCCGATCGCGTGCCGGATCGGGCGGATGACGGTGGCGCTACGCCGGGCGGTCGCCGGCACCATCCACGTCTCCCCTCCTCTGGCCGCCGCCGAGTAGCATGAACCCAGCGCCGCTGGTGGCGCTCGTCGGCAATCCCAATGCCGGCAAGAGCGCGCTGTTCAATGCGCTGACCGGCGCGCGGCAGAAGGTCGGCAATTATCCCGGTGTCACGGTGGAGCGGCATTCGGGCCGGCTGGTGCTGGACGATGGCCGTCCGTGCGAGCTGGTCGACCTGCCCGGCGCCTATAGCCTCGAGCCGTCGAGCCCGGACGAGCGCGTGACGCGCGACGTTGTAACGGGCGCGGGCGGGTTCGAGCGCGTGCCCGATGCGCTGGTGATCGTCGTCGACGCCGCCAATCTCGACCTTCACCTCCGCTTCACCTTACAGTTGATCGCGTTGGGGCGGCCGGTGGTCGTGGCGCTCAACATGATCGATCTGGCCACCCGCGACGGGCTGGAGCTCGATCCGGCGCGCTTGTCGGCCGACCTGGGCGTTCCTGTCATCCCCACGGTCGCTGTGCGGCGGCGCGGGCTGGATGAGTTGCGCGATGCGCTGACCGGGCTGGTCGATCGCCCCGCGACGACGCCTACGCCGCCGCAGGAACTACGCGCACTGCAACAGCGCGCGCGGGCGATTTCGCTGGCGGCGACCATCTCGGAAACCCCGGTTCGCCGCTGGACGCATGCGCTCGACAGCGTTGCGCTGCACCCGGTCGCGGGACCGCTGCTCCTCCTGACCTTGCTGTTCGTCATGTTCCAGGCCGTGTTCACCTGGGCCGCGAGCCCAGCCGACATGATCGATGCCGGCTTTGGCGGGTTGGCGGGATGGATCGACACGCGGATGGCCGACGGGTGGGTCCGGTCGCTGATCGTGGACGGGCTGATCGCGGGCGTCGGTGCGGTGGTGGTGTTCCTGCCGCAGATCCTGATCCTGTTCCTGTTCATCCTGGTGCTCGAATCGACCGGGTACATGGTGCGCGCGGCGTTCCTGATGGACCGGCTGATGGCGGGCGTGGGCTTGTCGGGACGCGCGTTCATCCCGCTGCTGTCGTCCTTTGCCTGCGCGGTGCCCGGCATCATGGCGACGCGCACGATCGAGGACGAGCATGACCGGCTGACCACGATCCTGATCGCGCCGCTGATGACCTGTTCGGCGCGGTGGCCGGTTTATACGCTGGTGATCGGCGCGATGATCCCGAACACACAGGTGGCACCGTTCGTGCGGTTGCAGGGGCT
>DASVUT010000039.1:0-3649 GCA_036386955.1 Sphingomonas sp.
CCCGCGATCGGCGAGGCGCTCGGCGTCGCCGATCCCAATCAGCGCCAGTTCGTCATCGGCGCGTTCCTGGCCGGATTTGGCCTGGCGCAGCTCATCCACGGCCCGCTCTCCGACCGTTACGGCCGGCGCAACCTGCTCGCCGTCGCGCTCGGCAGCTATGCGCTGACCAACGTCGCCGCCGCGCTGTCCGGGTCGTTCGAGCTGTTGATCGCCGCGCGCGTCGCCGGCGGGATCATGATCTCGGCCACCCGCGTCGCCACCGTCGCGCTGGTCCGCGACTGCTATTCCGGCCGCGCCATGGCCCGCGTCATGTCGATGGCCTTCATGACGTTCATGCTGGTGCCGATCCTCGCGCCTGCGCTGGGGCAGGTCGTGCTGCTGGTCGGCGGCTGGCGCGACATCTTCTGGACGATCGCGACGCTCGCCGGAACGGTCATGGTCTGGCTGATCTCGCGCATGCCCGAAACGCTGGCGCGCGACCGTCGCATCCCGCTCTCGGTCGGGCGCATCGTCGATGGCTGGCGGCGTACGGTCGGCGACCGCTGGTCGCTGGGCTATACGCTGGCGGGGATGATGCTGCTGGGCGGGCTCTACGGCTATCTCAACTCCATTCAGCAGATCATGGCCGATGTGTTCGCGGCCCCGCACCTCCTGGTGCTCGTCTTTGCCGGCAGTGCGGCGACGATGGCGGTCGCCAACCTCCTCAACGCGCGCTTCGTCGTGCGCGTCGGGACCAGGCGGATCAGCCATGGCGCGGTGTCGGTGCTGATCGCGGTGACGCTCGTGCATCTGGCGCTCGTGCTGCTCGGGTGGGAAACGCTGGCGTCCTTCACCGTGCTCCAGGCCGCTACCATGGCCTGCTTCGGGCTGGCGACGAGCAACTTCTCGGCCATGGCGATGGAGAATATGGGCGCAATCGCCGGCACCGCGTCGAGCGTCCAGGGCTTCACCACCGTCACCGGCGGCGCGCTCCTGGGCTCGCTGATCGGGCAGGCGTTCGACGGTTCGGCCGCGCCGATGGTCGCCGGCTTCGCGCTGGCGGGCGTCGCGGCGCTCGGCATCGTGCTGCTGACAGAGCGCGGACGCCTGTTCGGCGCGCACTGATCCGCCGCGGGGGAACCGCCGCCCCCGTCCCGCCGTTCGCACTATATAGGTTAAGACAGGAGCGGATCATGGGCGGACATCAAGTACCCAATCACGGATCGGGATCGGGCGACGGCTATGACGAGGAAGGCTATGACGAGAGCCAGCGCGCCGAGATCCTGGAGGTCACGCGCGACGGCCCCAGCGACGGGCTGGTCCTGACCGACATCGCCCCCGACCTCGGCGACGATGACGACGAGGACGAGCCCATCGACGAACTCGACATGGATTCCGAGGAGGTCGGCGAGGTCGATGCGACCGTGGACATGACCGACGAGGACATCGACGAAGACGATGCGCAGGACGATTTCGACGCCGGCACGACCGTAGACGAGGATCAGGACGACACCGACGACGTGGCGCTGCGCCCCTGAACACTGGTCCGTCCGGGCGGGGTCGGCTATGACGGGCGCTTGTTGATATCCGACCGGAGGCCCGCATGCTCGATACCCCCATGGCCCAGGTGCCGACCCTGTCGCTGGCTGATCAGGACGCTGATCCCGATCGGTTCGCGGCGGATTTCGGCGGCTCGTTCCAGCGGTTCGGCTTCGCCATCGTCGCCGATCACGGCATCCCGGCCGACCTGATCGACCGCGCCTGGGCCGAAACCGCCAAGCTGTTCGCGCTCCCCGATGACGAGAAGCGCGGCTACCACACCCCCGGCGGGGGCGGCGCGCGTGGCTATACCCCGTTCAAGACGGAGATCGCCAAGGGCGCGAGCGCGGTCGACCTGAAGGAGTTCTGGCACGTCGGCCGCGAACTACCCGAAGGCCACCGCTTCGCCGACCAGATGGCGCCCAATGTCTGGCCCGCCCGTCCGGAGGCGTTCCGCGACACCTTCGTCGAACTGTTCGCCGCCTTCGACCGCGCCGGCGACCGGCTCCTATCGGCGATCGCCCGCTATCTGAAGCTCGCCCCTGACTGGTTCGACCCGGCCGTGCGCGACGGCAATTCGGTCCTGCGCCTGCTCCACTACCCGCCGATCCCCGCCGATGCCGAAGGCGTCCGGGCGGGCGCGCATGAGGACATCAACCTCATCACGCTGCTGCTCGGCGCCGAAGAGGCGGGGCTGGAACTGCTCGACCGCACCAATGGCCGCTGGCTCGCGATCAAGCCGCCCGAAGGCGCGATGGTTGTCAATGTCGGCGACATGCTGCAGCGGCTGACGAACAACGTCCTGCCCTCCACCACCCACCGCGTCGTCAATCCCCCGCCCGAACGCCGCGGCCATTCGCGCTATTCGATGCCCTTCTTCCTCCACCCCGCGCCCGATTTCCTCATTGAAACGCTGCCGGGTTGCGTGACGGCGGACAACGCGAACCGCTACCCGACTCCGATCACCGCGCATGATTACCTGCACGAGCGGCTGGTGGAGATCGGGCTCATAAAGAAGTAGCTGTCGTCACCCCGGCCTTGAGCCGGGGTCCCGCTACTTGCCGCCGCCAGAAGCGGGATCCCGGGTCAAGCCCGGGATGACGTTGGCCAGGCTAATCGAACCCCCGCATCAGGAACCGCTCCGCCACCGCGCAGTGCATCGCCACGCCGCGCGCCATCACGCCCTCGTCGATGGTCATGCGCACATTGTGCAGCGGCGGGTTGGTCGCGGCGTCGCTCCCCTCCGGCGCCACCCCGATGAACGCCATCGCCCCCGGCACGGCTTGCAAGACATAGGAGAAATCCTCGCCGCCCATCATCGGCGCGCGCATCGTCTCGTATCCGGCGCCCACGGTCGCCGCGCAGGCCCGCACCAGATCGATCGCCCGCGCGTCGTTCATCGTGACCGGATAGCCATCGTCGATCCACGCCTCCGCCGTCGCCCCGTGCGCGGCCGCGATGTTGGTCACGATCCGCTCGAACGCGTCGAACATCAGCCGGGCCGTGTCGGCCGACAGCGTACGCAGCGTCCCCAGCAACTCGGCCTGATCGGGCACGATGTTGTGCGCGCCGCCATCCGCACGGATCGCGGTGATGGACAGCACCGCCGGGTCCGCCACCGGCACCCGCCGCGCGATGAAGGTCTGGAGCGCGGTCACGATCTCGCACGCGATCGGCACCGGATCGATATTCTCGTGCGGCATCGCGGCATGCCCGCCGCGCCCATGGATGCGCGCGTGAACCGTGTTCGCCGACGCCAGCAAGGCCCCCGCGCGGCTGACCACCGTGCCCGACGGCATGTTGGGCGAGATGTGCAGCGCGAACGCGGCATCGGCGGGCGCGATGGCGAGCAGCCCGTCCTCCATCATGAACCGCGCGCCGTGATGCCCCTCCTCACCCGGCTGGAACATGAACACGACCGTGCCGGGCAGAGTCTCGGCGCGCGCGCACAGCGCCTTGGCCGCGCCCACCAGCATGGCGGTATGCGCATCATGCCCGCATGCATGCATCCGCCCCGGGATCGTGCTCGCGAACGGCAGGCCCGTCGCCTCCGTCATCGGCAGCGCGTCCATGTCGCCGCGCAGCAGGACGGTGCGGCCATTGTCCCCCGCCCGTCCCTTCGCCCCGCGCA
>DASVUT010000040.1:0-10247 GCA_036386955.1 Sphingomonas sp.
GCGACGGCAGCTGGACGATGATGCAGGAGCTGAGCGCGCGCGATCCGCACGTCGTCGCCATAAACCTTTCGCGCAACCACGGCCACCAACTCGCCCTCACCGCCGGCCTCGACCTCTGCTCGGGCGAGCGGATCCTGATCATCGACGCCGATCTGCAGGACCCGCCCGAGCTGCTGGAGCCGATGCGCGCGCACATGCGCGCGCAGAACGCCGATGTCGTCTATGCCGTCCGCCGCAAGCGCGAAGGCGAGACCCTGTTCAAGAAGGGCACCGCGGCGCTCTTCTACCGCCTGCTCGACCGGGTGACCGACATCGATATCCCGCTCGACACCGGCGATTTCCGGCTGATGAGCCGCCGCGCGCTCGATGCCTTTCTCGCCATGCCCGAACAGGCGCGCTTCATCCGCGGCATGGTCGCCTGGATCGGCTTTCGCCAGGTGCCCTTCGCCTATGATCGTCAGGAACGTGCCGCGGGGGAGACCAACTACCCATTTGGCAAGATGCTGCGCCTCGCCTTCGACGCGGTCACCGGATTTTCCACGGCGCCCTTGCGCTGGGCGAGCCATGTCGGGCTCGCGCTGACCGGCGTGTCGCTGCTGCTCTTCGTCTATATCGGCATCGGCTGGCTGACCGGATCGGCGGTGCAGGGATGGACATCGACCATGGCGGTCACGGTGTTCCTGGGCGCGGTGCAGATGTTCGTGCTGGGCATGATCGGCGAATATCTCGGCCGGCTGTACATCGAATCGAAGCACCGCCCGCTTTATCTGGTCGCCGATGTCGAAGGGCCGGTGCTGGGCCGCGCGACCCTGGGCTACCGGTCCGAAGGCACCGCCAGGGTCACCAGCGATACGCCCGGCGTCATCGGCACCCTCCCGACCAGGTGACGCTCCAGGCGGAAAATGCGCTCGAACAGCGCATTAACCGGGGCCGGCGGGGGTGAATCGTCGCTATCGTCGCGGCCCGTCATCCGCCCCGCGATCCGCACCGCTGCCGCCAGCGGGAACAGCAGCGAGTTGAACCAGCGCAGTTTGTGCGCGCGCAGCCCCGCCGCTTCGATCGCCGCGCGCAGGCTGCGCTTCGAATAGCGCCGATGATGGTGGTTCACGACATCGTGCGCGCTCCACATCCACCCATGCGCCGGCACCGCGATCAGGATCTTGCCGCCGGGCTTCAACAGCGTCCGCATCGCCGCCAGCGCCGCCACGTCGTCGGCGATATGTTCGACCACGTCGAGCACCGCGACGAGGTCATACGTCCCGCGCTCGACCCCGGGCAGCTCGGGCAGCGGCGCGTCGCCCACCGCGCGGCCCAGCCGTTCGCTGGCGATGGCTCTGGCGGCGGGGTCGATCTCGATCGCCTCGACGGGGCCGAACCGCGCCAGCATCGGCAAATTGTGCCCCGTCCCGCAGCCGATCTCCAATATGCGGGCATCTTGCGGCAAGTCTGCATAGCGGGTCAGATAATCGGCCAGGATGTCGCGGCGCGCGCGGTACCACCAATGGGTCGAGTCATGCGCCGCCATGCGGTCGTAGACGATCCGGTCCATGTCAGGAAAATACCCAAAAGCGGTTGAGCGCGAAGGTGATCAGCGGCGTGACGAACAGCACGGGGATCAGCGGCCACCACCACGCGCCGGCGAGCATCGCATCGTCGGTCAGCAACCATACCCACAAGGTATTCGCGCCATAGCTGACGAGCGACACCAGGAAGAACCGCACCGTCGTCTGCCCCGCGCCGACGCCGTGGCCGCGAAAGCTCCACCGGCTATGAAGCAGATACCCCGACAGTACCGCGACGACATAGCCGGCGAAGTTCGCCACCTGCTCCGACGTGATCCCCAAACCGGCGAGCGGCGAATAGACGACCGTATAGAGCAACGTCGTCAACCCGCCGGCGATGGCGAAGCGGACGAGCTGACCGAGCGTGTCGCTCCGCCGCATATGCTCCACCCGTTCGCCGATCGTCGCCACGTCTTGCCCTTTGCCCCTGCACCCTTAAGGCGATGGCGCGCGTGTAGAGCGGGGTCGTCCGCGGGGGAAGCAACTTTGACGATTGAAGCGGGCAGCGGGTCGATCGCCGAGTTTCGTGCCGAGCTGGATCGCCACTGGATCATCCTGACGCTCGTCGCCTGGGCCGCGATCGCGGGCTATATGTTCTGGGACGATTTCAACGCGGTGCGCTGGCTATCGCTCGGCGATACCGACGACAATATGCGCCTGATGCAGGTGCGTGCGCTGCTCGCCGGGCAGGACTGGTACGACCTGCGCCAATATCGGATGAACCCGCCTGTCGGCTTCGACATGCACTGGAGCCGGCTGGTCGACCTGCCGATCGCCGGGCTGATCCTGCTCTTTCGCCTGTTCACCACCAACGCCTGGGCGGAGCGGCTGGCCTGC
The DNA here is from genome assembly GCA_036386955.1 of Sphingomonas sp. Taxonomy (GTDB): domain Bacteria; phylum Pseudomonadota; class Alphaproteobacteria; order Sphingomonadales; family Sphingomonadaceae; genus Sphingomonas. The sequence goes on from DASVUT010000040.1 coordinate 2,400, forward strand.
GGCATCGCGCCGCTGCTGCCGCTCGCGGTGGTGATGCTGGGGATCGGGGCGACCGTACGGCGGCTGGTCCACCCGCTCGCGTGGCCGCTGAGCATCGTGCTGCTGATGGGCGCGACCGCGACCATGGTCATGTTCGTGCCCATGCGCATCGACCATCATGGCTGGCAACTGGCGATGCTCAGCCTGACGCTGGCGGGCCTGTGCGATCCGTCGCGGGTCCGGGGCGGCGTGATCGTCGGGCTGGCGGGCGCGGCATCGCTGACCATCGGGCTAGAGATGATCCCGTTCTTCGCGATGGAGGGCGCGATCGTCGCGCTGCGCTGGGTGTGGGATCGCCGCGAGGCCGAACGGCTGCGCGCCTATGCGGTCAGCGTCAGTGGCGGCTCCGCGCTCGGCTATGTCATCTTCGCCTCCTACGCGAACCGGGTGCCGCGCTGCGATGCGCTGACCCCGGTGTGGCTGGCGACCGTGATCGGCGCGAGCGCGCTGCTGCTCGTCATCACCTTCGTGGCGGCCGAGCGTCGCGTGACCCGCCTCCTCTTGGCGCTCGCGGCCGGCGGCATCGTCGCGCTGGCCTTCGCGCTCGCCGTGCCGGAGTGCCTCGCGCGGCCCGAACAGGTGTCGGACGAGCTCGCACGGACCTGGCTGAACAATGTGCGCGAGGCTCGCCCGATCTACAGCCATCCGTTCCGTTCCGCCTTTCCGATCCTCGCCCTGCCGATCGCGGGACTGATCGGCGCGCTCTACGCCTGCTGGTCCGCGCGGCGCAGCCCGACGCTTGCGAGCTGGATGCCCGTGGCGCTGTTCACCGCCTTCGCCATCGCCATGCTGATGTGGCAGGCGCGCGCCGGGCCGGCGGCGGCGATGCTGGCGGTCCCCGGTTCGGCGGCGCTTGCCTGGGTGCTGGTGCCGTGGCTGCTCGGCCACCGGTCGATGTTCGTGCGCGTGTTCGGCACCGTGGCGGGCTTCCTGCTCGTCTCGGGCCTGTTCGCCGGGCTGGTCATCCGATATCTGCCGGTCGATCGGCCCAAGGCATATGCCAAGCGCGTCAACAACGCGACCGGGCAATGCACCCGCACCAGCCGGCTCATGCTGCTCGACCGCTACCCGCGCGCGACGATCTTCACCTTCGTCGATCTCGGGCCGCGGCTGATCACCGTCACGCATCATGATGCCGTCGCCGGCCCGTATCACCGCAACGGCACCGCGATCCTGGATGTGCAGCACGCCTTCAGCCGATCGCCGGCGGAGGCGCGCGCGATCATGCGTCGCTACGGCGCGCAGATGCTGCTGGTCTGCCCCAATATGAGCGAGTCGACGATCTACCGCGCGCGCAATCCCGGCGGCTTCTACGACCAGCTCGCCCGCAACCGCGTGCCGGGCTGGCTCACCCCCCTCCCGCTTCCGCGCGGCGCGCCCTACCGGCTGTTCCGGATCAACTAACGCTCCGTTCGATCACCCCAAACTCACCTGCAACCCATCCATCACGAACTGCACCGCCAGCGCCGCCAGCAGCACGCCGAGCAACCGCGTGATCACCGCCTCGATCTTGGCCCCCAGGAACCGCATCAACGGTGCCGCCGCCAGCAGCGCGATCAGCGTCAGCGCCAGGATCGTCGCGAGCGCCGCCAGCACCACCAGCGTCCGCTGCAACCCGTCATTCTTGGCCATCAACAGCATGACCGACGCGATCGACCCCGGCCCGGCGATCATCGGCATCGCCATGGGGAAGATCGACACATCTTCGACCTCGGGATCGTCGGCGACCTTGGCGGCGCGGTCCTCGCGCCGTTGCGTGCGCTTCTCGAACACCATCTCCAGCGCGATCAGGAACAGCATGATCCCGCCCGCGATCCGGAAGCTCGCCAGGCTGATCCCCAGCCCCCGCAACAGATCCTCGCCCGCCAGCGCGAACACCAGCAGGATCGCCGCCGCGACCCCCACCGCACGAAATGCCATCGCGCGCCGATGCGCCGCCGATGCCCCCGCCGACAGTCCGGCATAGATCGGCGCGCACCCCGGCGGATCGATCACCACGAAAAAGGTGATCAGCGAGGAAACGAACAGCTCGATCATGGCCGCGGCCGACCCGGCCCGAGGCGCAGCCCGTTTGAGTTCGTCATATCGCCACGTCCACGCCATCGCGCCGGGCCGCCGACACCAATGTATTGCGCAGCAGGCACGCGATGGTCATCGGGCCGACACCGCCCGGTACCGGCGTGATCGCGCCCGCGACCTCGACCGCGCCGGCGAAATCGACATCGCCGACCAGCCCGGTGTCGGTGCGGTTGATCCCAACATCGATGACGGTCGCGCCGGGCTTGATCCACTCGCCCCGGATGATCCCCGCGATCCCGACGGCCGCCACGACGATATCGGCGCGGCGGATATGGGCGGGAAGGTCGCGCGTGCGGCTATGCGCTAGCGTCACGGTACAGCTTTGCGCCGTCAGCAGCGCCGCCATCGGCTTGCCGACGATGTTCGATCGCCCGACCACCACCGCCTCCAGCCCCGCCAGATCGCGATGCATGTCCCTGATCAGCAACAGGCATCCGTACGGCGTGCATGGCACGAACCCGGGCAGCCCCGTCGCGAGCCGCCCAGCGTTGATCGGATGAAATCCGTCGACATCCTTGTCGGGATCGATCGCCTGGATCACGGCCTGCGCGTCGCAGTGCGGCGGCAGCGGCAATTGCACCAGGATGCCGTCGATCGCCGGGTCCGCGTTGAGCCGCCGGACCAAGTCGACGATCGTCGCGGTATCGGTATCGGCGGGTAGCCGGTGCTCGACGCCCAGCATGCCGGCATCCTTGGTCGCGCGGCCCTTGTTGCGGACATAGACCGCCGATGCGGGGTCCTCGCCGACCAGCACGACCGCCAGCCCCGGCACGCGCCCGGTTGCGCCGCGCAACTCCGCCACCCGCGCCGCGACCTCGGTCCGCAGCGCCGCCGCGCGCGCCTTTCCGTCGATGATCCGCGCCGTCACGGGCGTCAGACGACGAAGCTTTGCACCATCTGCACCTGCACCAGCCGGCGCAGCAGCACGATCACGAGCAGCACCACCATCGGCGACAGGTCGAGCGCGCCGAAATCGGGCAGCACACGGCGGATCGGGCGGTACAGCGGCTCGGTGATCCGTTCCAGCGCCTGCCAGATCGACCGCACGCCGTGGTTGCCGGTGTTGATGACGTTGAACGCGATCAGCCAGGACAGGATCGCCTGGATGATGATGACCCACTGCGCCACCATCAGCACGAAGTCGAAAATGGTCCAAATCTCGGTCATGCGCGCTCCGCCCGGTGAGCCCTGCAGATAGCGACGCCCACCGCCTTTGTGAACCGGGTCAGCGCGCGCCCAGGCTCACCAGCGTGCCGGCGCCCTGCCGGGTGAAGATTTCCAGCAGCATCGCGTGCGGCACCCGGCCGTCCAGGATGACCGCCGCGTCGACGCCCGCCTCGACCGCCGCGACGCAGGTTTCCAGCTTGGGGATCATCCCGCCGGTGATCGTACCGTCCGCGCGCAGCCCCGCGACCGCATCCGGCGTCAGGTCGGTCATCAGTGCGCCGGCCTTGTCCAGCACCCCCGCGACATCGGTCAGCAGGAAGAACCGCGCCGCGCCCAGCGCCGCTGCGATCGCGCCCGCCATGGTGTCGGCGTTGATGTTATAGGTGTGGCCGTCCGCGCCGATGCCCACGGGTGCGACGACCGGGATGATCCCGGCATCGGTCAGCGTATCGAGGATGCGCCGGTCGACCGCCACCGGCTCGCCGACAAAGCCCAGATCGACATGCCGCTCGATCCCTTGCAGCCGATCCGCCTCGCTACGACGGACCTTCTCCGCCCGGACCAACCCGGCGTCCTTGCCCGAAATCCCGACCGCGCGGCCGCCCGCCTGGCCGATCCAGCCGACGATTTCCTTGTTGATCGACCCTGCCAGGACCATTTCAGCGATCTGTGCGGTCTGCGCATCGGTGACGCGAAGCCCGTTGACGAATTCGGATTCGACCCCCAGCCGCTTCAGCATCGCGCCGATCTGCGGGCCGCCGCCATGGACCACGACCGGGTTGATCCCGACCGCCTTCAGCAACACCACATCCTCCGCGAAATCGCGCTGCCGCTCGGGATCACCCATTGCGTGGCCGCCATATTTCACGACGAAGGTCTTGCCGGCGTAACGCTGCAGATACGGCAGCGCCTCGGTCAGCGTCTCCGCCTTGGCGAGCAGCGCGGCGTCGGGGGTGTGATCGGTCATGCGGAGGCCCTTACCCGCTCCCCCATCGAACCGTCACCCTGAACTTGTTTCAGGGTCCATGGCACCGCCTTGGACGTCACGCGTGAGGGCAGCGAAGCGCCATGGATGCCGAAACGAGTTCAGCATGACGCAGCTATCGATCCAGCCGCCGCCCCAGCGCCACGAACAGATAGATCAGCGGCGGCACCAGCACCGCCGACAGCGTGACCTTGGCGATCATCTGTCCCGCCAGCAGCTCGCCGATCGGGAACACGCCGGCAAAGGCGATGGTCACGAACAGCAAGGTGTCGACGATCTGGCTGAGCACGCTCGCCAGCCCGGCGCGAAACCACAGCAAAGACGATCCCTCGCGCCCCTTCAGCCAGGAAAAGATCGTGACGTTCAGCGTCTGCGAGATACCGTACGCGATGATCCCGCCCGCCCAGATCCGCCAGGTCGCACCCAGGATCAGCTGGATGGCGTCGCGGTTCGCCGGCTGCATCTCCTCCGACGCGGGCATCGCATAGACGATCCACGACAACAGGATCGATACCAGCAGCGGCACGAACCCGACCACCACCAGCCGGTTGGCGATCGCCCGCCCGTGCAGCTCGGCGATGGCGCTCGATGTCACGACCAGCAGGAGAAAGGCGAAGATCCCCGCCTCCACCGCCAACGGGCCCAAGGCGACCTGCTTGTTGCCCAGCACGCCGGCGATGCACACCATTCCGCCATAAAAGATCGCAAAGGCGAACAGCGAACGCGAGATAACGGATGGGGCTTTGTCCATCAGCGTCTAGCTAAAGCGTCCGGCTCCCACGTCAATCACGCGCGCCGCTTGCATCCGCGCGCGCCAACGGCAAAGCATCCGCGATGGGGCAGCATCAATGAACCGTTTCGCGATCGGCGTCGCCGGCATCCTCGTCATCCTCGCGCTGGCGGTCCTGTTATCCACCGATCGCCGCGCGATCCGCCCGCGCGTGGTGCTGTCGGCCTTCGCGCTCCAGTGCGGGATCGCGGTGCTGGTGCTGTATTCCAGCTTCGGCAAGGTGGCGCTCGGGCGCATGTCGAGCGGCGTATCCAACCTGCTCGGCTATTCGCAGAAAGGCACCGAGTTCCTGTTCGGCCGCATGGCGACGCCCGAAATCGGCGGGCAGAGCTTCGCGATCGCGGCGCTGCCCGTCATCATCTTCTTCGCCAGCCTGGTGTCGATCCTCTATTACCTCGGCGTCATGCAGCTGGTCGTCCGCTTCGTCGGCGGCGCGATCGAAAAGGTGATCGGGGTGTCCAAGGTCGAATCGCTGTGCGCGGCGGCCAATATCTTCGTAGGTCAGTCCGAATCGCCGCTCGTCATCCGGCCCTATCTGGCCGGGCTGACGCCGCCGCAGCTGTTCACCGTCATGGCCAGCGGCATGGCCGGCGTCGCGGGCACGATCCTGGCCGCCTATGCCTCCATGGGCATCCGCATCGATTATCTCCTCGCCGCCAGCTTCATGGCCGCGCCCGGCGGCATCCTGATGGCCAAGATCATGATGCCCGACGCCAAGCTCGTACCCCAAGGCGAATTGCCGCTCGGCGACACGCCGCGCGATCCGGCCGCGAGCGAGCCCCTTCCCGTGCCTACACATGACGAGGAAAAGCCCGCCAATATCATCATGGCCGCCGCGCAAGGCGCGCAGACCGGCGTGAAGCTGGCGGTCGCGGTCGGTGCGATGGTGCTCGCCTTCGTCGCGCTCGTCGCGCTCGCCAACGGGCTGCTCGGCGGGCTGGGCAATCTGGTGGGGATCCCGGGCCTCAGCTTCGAAGGGCTGCTGGGCTATGTCTTCGCGCCCATCATGTTCCTGCTCAACGTCCCCTGGAACGAAGCGGGGATCGCCGGCGGGCTGTTCGGGCAGAAGATCGTGCTGAACGAGTTCGTCGCCTATATCGCGCTCGGTGCGCAGACCGGCCTGTCGCCGCGCACGATCGCGGTCGTCACCTTCGCGCTGTGCGGTTTCGCCAATTTCTCGTCGATCGCGATCCAGATGGCGGTGACGGGCAGCCTCGCGCCCAACCAGCGCCCGATGATCGCGAAGCTCGGCCTGCGCGCGCTGGCGGCGGGCAGCCTTGCCAACCTGATGTCCGCAGCGCTGGCCGGGTTGCTGATCGGGTAACGCGGCGGGTCGATGGACCCGCCGCGTACTCGTTCAGGGCATCAGCACCGTGTCGACGACGTGGATCACGCCGTTGGACTGGCGCACATCGGCGATCGTGATGCGCGAGGTGCCGCCCTTGGCGTCGGTGACCACATAGCCCTTGCCGACCTTGCTGAAGCTCAGCGTCCCGCCGGCCACCGTGGTCATGGTCGCGGTGCCGCCACCCGCCTTCACGGCGGCGGCGACGTCCTTGGCCATGATCGTGCCGGGCACGACGTGATAGGTCAGGATGCTGGTCAGCGTGCCCTTGTTCTCGGGCTTCACCAGCGTCTCCACCGTGCCCGCGGGCAGCTTGGCGAAGGCGGCGTTGGTCGGCGCGAACACGGTGAAGGGACCGGCGCTCGACAATGTCGGCACCAGATCGGCGGCCTTCACCGCCGCAACCAGGGTCGTGTGATCCTTCGAATTGACCGCATTCTCGACGATCGTCTTGTTGGCGTACATCGCGGCGCCGACGACGCGCGGGTTCGACTGGGCGACCGCGACGGTTGCGCCGGCGATCGCGACAAGCGCCGTGACGGGCGCAAGCATATATCGGTTCATAGATGTCTCCTGCGACGCGCACAGATGCGGCGTCGTGCAGGATATACGAGCAGGCCGGTCCGACGGACGCACCGCGATCGTAACGATTCTTGACGCAGGTTAAACGAACCTTATCGCGTCGGCACCGGCTCCGCGCCCGAATAGTCGTAGAACCCGCGCCCCGTTTTGCGCCCGAACCACCCCGCCTCGACATATTTGATCAGCAAAGGCGCCGGCCGGAACTTGGGATCGCCCGTCCCTTCGAACAGCACGCGCGTGATCTCCAGGCACGTGTCGAGCCCGATGAAGTCCGCCAGCGTCAGCGGGCCCATCGGGTGGTTCAGCCCCAATTGGCACGCCAGGTCGATGTCGGGGATGGTGGCGACCCCCTCGCCCAGCGCGAAGCACGCTTCGTTCAGCATCGGCATCAGGACGCGGTTGACGATGAACCCCGGCGCGTCGTTGGCGCGCACCACCTGCTTGCCGAGCCGCGCGGCATAGGTCTCGATCGCGGCCACCGTGGCATCGCTCGTCGCCAGCCCGCGGATGATCTCGATCAGCCCCATGATCGGCACGGGGTTGAAGAAATGCACCCCGATGAAGCGCGCGGGGTCGGGCGCGGCCTGCGCCAGCCGCGTGATCGGGATCGACGAGGTGTTCGACGCCAGGATCGCGGTATCGCCCATCACCGCCCCGACGCGCGCGAAGATGTCGCGCTTGATGGCCTCGCGCTCGGTCGCCGCCTCGATGACGAGCATGGCGTCACCCATCGCCTCGACCCCGTCCACCGGCTCGATGCCAGCGAGCGTGGCGTCACGCACGTCGCCGCTGATCTTCTCCTTGGTCACGAGACGGTCGAGCGCCTTGGCGATGCCGGCGCGGCCCTTCTCCGCTGCGGCA
>DASVUT010000041.1:0-6886 GCA_036386955.1 Sphingomonas sp.
ACCGCCATATCCGCTGTAGCCGGCGGCTTTGGCCAGCTTCGTCGCTGACAGCAGATGGTCGGGGGCGGAGAGATGCGCGCACAGCATCGCCGTGTAGCTCTCCGGCATATCTGGCAACAGCACCGTGAAGGCGCCCTCGTATGTCTTCGCGTGCTGAGCTCCCTCATCGTCGCGTTCATACGCCGCCGCCTGGTCGAGGCGATCCAACTCCAATTTCACGGCCCTCACGACCTCCTCGCGCGACGCACCCGAAGCCTTCGCAATCAGCATCTTTCGAAGATATGCGTTCGCCGCCCAAGCACCGGATAGCGGCCCTGAACGAATCTGATAGCGCCCGTAGTTCTCGGTCAAAGAAGCCATCGGACTTCCTGTCCCTGGTTCAATCCGGCGGATCTGCAATCTGCAGATTCGCCCTTTAGGTCGTCGTGTCAGACCAAGCGGTTCAGATCGACTGCGTCATAACCTGTGTCTGTCAGACACCGTATCGCTTGTTGCCGCCGCTGGTGATGCAATAGCGACCACCGCGCGGACCGACGCAGATGTTGGACCCGCTGCACGGACAGCTGCCACCCCCATCGTAGAGACCGCGCGAGCGGCTGCTGCGCCGCGTCGATGTCGACCGCTGCTTTACGCGAGATGTATATCGAGGTGTCGAATAGAGACCCGTGCCACGACGATAGGATGATCCCGACGACTTGGCTGCGCTACGTGACGTCCGCGTCGTCGAGTAGCCTAGGTAGCCGCCCGCAGAGGCTGCGAGCAGATCACTTCGGACGTAGCAAGCCGGGAGTCGCGCAGGATCGACATAGCTCCAGCCGCTGCTCGACGACAGCACTGGAACACTTTCCCCGCGCCGCAGAGTGCCAAGGACCGAGGACGTCACACGCGCAGCCGCCCGACAGTTCACCTTATCGCCGGTTACTGTCTCAGCATGAGCCGAAACACCCAAGCATAAGCATGCCACGGACAGCATCCACCTCATCAAACCAATCATCACTCCCCCTTTTTGATGCGGCCCGACCCTCAGCACCACGGCCGGCGTCGTCCTTCCCAAGTGCGTGCGAGCCCTTCAGCGACGAGCTGATCACCCAGCGATCGGCCATCTCGACTTAGGACCCGTAGCTTTCGCCCGTAGCGGTCCGTATCGCGGTCGAGCGTCTGCAACTCGAACGGACCGGCGTTCATCAACTCCGCCAACCGTTCCGTCGCCCTGTTGCCCAGGTCCGCCTCCGACTGGCACCGTGGGGGATGTGTCTCGGGTGCGTCAATATCGGCAATGCGGATCTTCTCACCAGAGATCCAAGCAGTATCGCCATCGACCACGCAGTCGGTGCCGCCCCCAGTATGACAGATGGTGAAGTTCGTTGACGCACCGGCGACCACTGGACGCGCCGCCGGAGAAGGGGTGCGCGCATCAGCGGTCACTGGATCGCCGGCGGTCTCCGGCGGCGCAACCAGTATGTCAGTGGGTGAAGGCCGAGCCTCGCCAAATATGGAGAGCGGCGCCGAGGGACGATTGCGATCGGTATAGAGGTACGTGACCGCAAAGACGCCGACGAAGATCAGCGATACGGCCGCCAAGAGGAGGCGCTCGGACACCCCGATGCGCCCACGTCGGTCCACGTGCCTTTCCGATCGACGCCCGCGGCGGCCAGCACGGGTCCTTCGGTCACCCCGCACCGACATCAGACGCCGAACAGACGTTGAAACCAGCTGCGGGCAGGCTCCTGCTCGATGGACGCGGGGGCCGACTGTTCGGCCGACGTCTTGAAGACCATCGACATATCGTCATCACCGACATCGTCGACCAGCGGCGCGTTGGGTGTCAGGTCGGATGTCCTGGCCCGCTGCCGCTCGGCGAGCGCGCCCCGCAGTTCCGACAGGTTGACGTCGAGCTGGTCCATTCAGCTAACGCTTCACCACCGGCGACGCCTGCTGGGTCGACTTCCTCAGTCGGATCTCGATGCGTCGGCGGCGCTGGTCGCCTCCTCGAGCGGACCCGTTCGCCACCCTGTCGACCGGCACGATCATCTGCGCGCCGGACAATGGCAGGATGGCTGCCCCTCGAAGTCGCGAATCGGCCCGGAGCTGCTGGACGACTGCCACGGCGCGCGCCATCGCCAGCCCTGCATTGTCGGTAGACCGCAATGCGCCGATCGGCACCCGACCGACCGACGCCTGGATGAGAGCCGAATCAAGATTGCTCCTGCCCGACATCGGCACCTCGTCGGTATGGCCTATCACCTCGACGACATCGACGTCGTAGTCGGCCACGCTCTTCGCAAGCATCGGAATGACTTCCGATCTCAGGCTGCGCTCGAACTCGGGCCGCAACGTCGCCTTGCCGCTGTCGAAGAAGTATCCGCCGGCCTCGCTCAGGCTGAAGAACGGCGGCCACTGGCCCTTCCGCCCTTTGGTCGACGCCGCCACCACCTCCTTCACGAACTTCTCCGGGTCCTTGACGCCACTCGACGCCGCAGCCTCGCGGACCTGGCGCCCCACCTCGGCGTCGGCGAGGAGGTTCTTCGCCCCGTCCTTCGCGCCAGCCTGCTCGACCTGCCGCCTCGCCTCGATCGCGCGCGTCAACTCCTTGAAGTAGTCGTCGGAGCTCTTCGCCTGCGGATAGGCACGCTGAAGCTGCTCCACCATCTGCGACGCGCCGCCGCCATCCAGCACACGGATCCGGTCATCGCGGTTCTGCAACGCGGCCGCCAAGGCCATAAGGAGCACGAACAGCAGCAGTATCATGACCTCGGCCATCGTCAGCCCAAGGACGAGACCGCGTCGGTATGACTTGTCCTGACGTAGATCGAGCTGCGGATCGCTCACGCGTCAGCCGTCCGAGCCCGGGCAACGAGATCCCCGGTCATCTCGACCAGCGCACCGTGGACCTTGGAGACGTTGTCGCGCGAGCGTGACAGTTCCTCCTCCATGGCCGCGTTGTGACGATCGAGCATAGCCACGCTCTCCTCAGTCCGGAGCGACAGCTGATTGACGAATTCCTGCTGTCCCCCGGCGATCGCGGTGAACTGTTCCTGCATCGCCGACGACGCACGCTGGAACGCCTCAGCGGTGCGTGCAGCCATGTCACCCGGCACGTCCTTCAACTCTTCCAGTCTCGCTTTGAGCGTGGTGTCGAACCTCGTGGTCGTCGCGTCGAAGCCCTTCACCTGATCGACCATTCCAGCCACGGCACCGCGCAGGTCGTCGCCGGTCCTCGCCAGTGTGGTCTGCGCACCGGCCAGATCATCGGCTCGGCGCGAAAGCTCGCCCAGGTTTTGCTGGGTTAGGTCGGCCGCACCCTCCAGCGTGGCCAGGCTAGCCGCGATGGCGGTCGACGAGCGCTCGATGCCGCCCATCGCCTCGGCATGCCTCTCAATTCCAGCAACGACCTTGTCAGTCGCAGTCGACATCCGCTTCGCACGGGCGATAGCATCGTTCGACTGCTGGGTGACCGCAGCTGTGGCCTCGGCAGACATCGTCGCAACTGCCTCCCGCGATTCCAACGATACCGCAGTGATGGCCGCGCTCGCCGCCGCAGCCGTGTCGCTGATCACCTTCGAGGCCTGTCCCTGCACATCGACCATCCCGTCGACGATCTGCGCTCGCAACTCCTCGAGCGCCTGCCGAGTCTCGCGACCATAGTCGCTCATGCTGACCGTCATGGACTGCAGCTCGGCCTTCAACCGACCGGCTGCGTCGGCAAGCTCGATACGTGCGGTGTCCTCGGTCTCGACGAGGTCCACACGGCTCTGACTAAAGAAGACGCGGAGGATCAGCCCCATGATGGTCGTCGCCAACGCGACCCCGAAGCCTTGAACCACGGTGGTCGCCGTCGTCGCCGGATCGAAGAAGAAGATCGCGTAGGCCAGGCTGATCAGGGTGTAGATCAGACCCAGGTAGTAGCAATTGTCGCCAGCCTGGTCGGCGCGGAGCCGGCCGGTGCCGGACGTCTGCACGACGAAGGCGTAGCCCACCATCGCGATGGCGGCCCCGGCCGCGACTGGGATTGCGGTAAGACCTGCTGCCTTGGCTATCAGGATCCCGGCCGCACCGCCGAAGGCGAACAGCAGGAAACCCCAGCGATCGATCCAGCCGCGCTCCTCGAGCACGTTGCGCTGATGGCCTTGCGTATCGCTCATCGTCACCCGCTCACATTGTAGATACGGCGCACATCGCCACCCTCAGCATCGATAATCCGCTCCCACAGCTCCGCCAGGGACCGAGGTTGCGTCGATGCCACATCACTCCGCTCCAGCATCCACAACTCGACCTCGACACCGCGCAGGTCAGTGCGCATGCGCCGGAACGTGGCGCTTTCCGTGAAGGCTCGCGGATCGGGCAGTCCGCGGTAGAAGCTGACGTCCCCGGTGTTCTGCAGCAGGTCTGACGCTACGATGAGACGCTTCGTCGTCTTCTCCAATCCCGGCCTCTGCAACTCGGTCAGCGCAATTGACTGAATGCTTTCCAGGATGGGCGACTGGCCGGCAGCACTGGCCGTCGCGAGCCGATCGAACTCCTGCGTCAGAGGCTTGTCGAAACCCTCCTCCCACTGCTTCTGAACGGCGGCGGGGTCCCCTGTCGTCGAACTCACGTCCTTGGCGGTCCCGGGATTGCAGCGGGTGATCACGGGAGCGAGCAGCTTCTCGCCGGTCGCATCGACCTTGGCGACGATCAGCTTGCCGTAGCGCGGGATCGAGTTCTTCAGCTTGGCGAGCTGGTTGGCAAAATCCTGGCGCTGAGCGGTGTTCATCGGATCGGTGACGTCGACCAGCAGAACGGTCACGCTGTCCGCACTCGTTGGGCAAAGCGTCACGGCATCCAGGCTCCGCCGCCCGGACGCGACCGATAGGTAGATCGCGCCGACCGCCAGAACGACGGCGATCACAGCGACGATTTTGATCATCGCCCTGCGGCTCTCGGCACCCGCCCGGCTTTCGGCTGCCGAACGACCACGATCACGGCCGCGAGCGCGGTCCTTGGACGGCCTAGCCATCGGCAATGCGCCTCTTCAGTTCGTCCAGCGGCTCGAAGCTACCGATAGCCTCGTCAAAGGCCTTCGATATTTCGGTGACGGTCTGCTCCAGATCGGTCTCGGCGGCGTCGATGGCGGAGCGGGGCACGTCCTCGCCAGGCGCATGCGGGAGCGTCGAGCGCGGCAGCGTCCACGCCATGTCGAAGCGGGTCGGAGCCTCGGTAGTTCGGGCGGCACGGTTGGCGGTGCGGTATTCCTGGAGAAGGGCGTTCGCGGTTGCCTCGAGATGCCCCGCGTATTCCTCATAGCGTCGTCGGAATGCGTCGCGGTGTGTCAGGATCTGCTGACGCTGCGCCAGCTGGCGGCCAAGCTCCATCCGGACATCGGTTGCTTCGCCGACGGCGTCATCCCTGATCGCGGTCAGTTCCCCCGTCGCGTCCTCCACATCCTCGACATAGTCCTCGCACCGCTTGGCATGGCGCCGCGAGACCGGGCCGTAGCCGGGATACGGATCGTCCATCTTGTAACCCGAGATCGCAGCGCCGAACGCGAAAACCAGACCGGCGATAAGCAGACCGTATGAGTAGATGCTCTCGAGACCCGATCCGAGCATCCCCAACGCCGCGGTCTCGGGGCTGGGTAGCCCCAGCGACTTGGCGTCTCGATAATGGCCCGCGAGCAGGTTCCAGATGATGGTCAGGACGAACCACGCGGCCGTCAGGAGCCACCCTACAGCCCGCATGCGGGTTTCGCGGCGGTTGACCATCGGCCAGACCATGCGTCCCACCACTGCGGCGACTCCGACGTTGATCGCGCCGACCACAGCGGCCGCGATCACGCCACCAAGCCAGCCCATGCTGTCGCCCAGCCGGAGGAACATGGAGTTCGCGATGGTCTCCAGCAGCCAGCAGACGAGGATCGTCCCGATGGTGGCGCTGCCTGGGGCCGCTGCATGGGCGGGTCGCCGCAGGCGGTTCTCCTTACGGAAGTCGTTCAGCTCAGCGTAGCTGTCGACAATGGCGTCACGGCTGTTGGTGAGCCGACCACGCCTGTTCACGACCTCAGCCTTGAAGTCGCTGAGCGCGATCCGAGCCTGGGTCCTGATCGAGCTCAGGTTTGCGATCAGCGATAGCCCGTTGAGACGAGAATCATAGGTCCGGATGCTATTGGCCGCATCGATCTGGGCGCGCTCGAAATGATCCTGGATGAAGGCGGCCACGTCGGCCTCGACGACGTCCAGCGTCTGCATGGACGGCGGGGGCAACTCGAGCCCACCCTGCTCGGCACCGCGCTCGCGCAGACGCAACGACGAAGTCGCCTCCGCCCGATCTATCTGGATGAACGGATCGTCCATCGGAGCGCGCAACGGCTCGCTCCGATCGAAGAATCCCCTAACCTTCGACCATGCCCCCATCTGTCGAACCTAGACGGGGATGTTGGGCAAATCCAAGCGACAATCTCTCCGGGAAGGCGAGCGTAGTGGCGGTTCCTGTCGCAGTATCGGCAACGCCGTGCGACAAGGATCTCAAACGGGAGGCGTATGGCTTACGATCCGATCCAGATTGCCGGTGAATTCTTCGAGTCAGTGCGTCGCGTCCGCGCGCTTGGCGCAGGAACGCCGGAGACGGCATACTACCCTGCGCTGCACACGCTTTTCGAGCGCGTCGGCAGCTCGTTGTCGCCCAAGGTGTTCGCCCTTTCGCAGCTCGCCAACACCGGTGCGGGCAGTCCCGATTACGGCCTGTTCGCCGCGAGCCAGATCCAGAGGGGCGAACCGCGGTCCGGCCAGCTGCCCGAGCGCGGCGTCGTCGAGGTGAAGGCAGTCGCCGACGAATCGATGTTCAAGTCCACGCCGGCGCAGCTGAGCAAGTATTTCGACGCCTATGGCCTCGTGCTCGTGACGAACCTGCG
>DASVUT010000042.1:0-5410 GCA_036386955.1 Sphingomonas sp.
CAGGAGGCCCGCCGGAAACGGCGGGCCTTTCGCGTTCCGAAGCCGGAGATTTTTGCCGATGCTGCAAAGTTCGACAAGTTCGGGGGCGACGACATGACCGGCGCGACCGACTGGCAGACGCGCGTTGGTGACGTCTGGGCGACCGAGTGGCGACGCACCGATCGCAGCTTCGCCGATCTGTCCCGCCACCTCAACGCCGCGATCCTGGCCGCCGCACCTGACAGCGGTTCCATACTCGATATCGGCTGCGGTGCCGGGGGGACGAGTCTCGCGCTCGCCACCGCCCGTCCGGACCTCGCGATCACCGGCGTCGATCTCTCGCCCGCGCTGATCGCGGTGGCGCAGTCGCGCGCCGCCGAGGCGGGGCTGGTGCCCGGTCCCAGCTTCATCGTCGCCGCCGCCGATGAACTCGCGCCCACTCCGGCCTACGACCTGCTCGTGTCGCGCCACGGCGTCATGTTCTTCGCCGATCCGGTCGCCGCCTTCACGCGACTTCGCCAGGTGGCACGGCCCGGCGCGCGGCTGGTCTTCTCCTGTTTCAGCCCACGCGCGGAGAATCGGTTCGCGACCTTGACCGATGACCTCGCCGGCATTCCGCCCACCATCCCGAACGGCTACCAGCCGGGCCCGTTCGCCTTCGCCGATCCCAGAACCGTCACGGCCATCCTGACCGAGGCCGGCTGGATCACCGACGCCGCTGCCCGTGTCGCGTTCGATTATCGCGCCGGGCAGGGCGACGACCCCGTCGCCGATGCGGTCGCCTTCCTGTCGCGAATCGGCCCGGTGTCGCTGTTGCTCCGGGATGCCGATCCCGCCGATCGCCCGCGCCTGCTCGCCGCGCTGGCCGAGCATCTAGATTTCCACCGCCACGAGGACACTGTTGACCTCCCCGCGACCGCATGGATCTGGCGCGCGCATGCTGGCGCGCCGGCGTGACGGGGTTCGTCGACCGGCTGAACGCACGCCTGCTGCACGCGCGTCAGTCGGCGAATCGAACCGCGTCGAGGCTGACCGCCGACATCGCCGGGATCGAGCGGCTGGTCGCGACCACCGCCGACCGCTTCGTCGGCTCCGATTTCTTCCTGGTCGCCGAGCTGCGCGACGGCAGCGTGATGGTGGCGGACGAGCATGACCCCGACTGGTCGGTCCTGCTCAACGCCCTCGATCGCAGCGGCCGCTGTGCTTATCCTTCGGCGCAGTGGATGCTACGCCTGTTGGCCGACGAGGGCCGGACCCCGATCGTGCTGATCGAGCCTGCGCCCAAGGAGTCCGCATGACCATCACCGTCCACCACCTCAACAACAGCCGGTCTCAGCGTGTCTTGTGGCTGCTCGAAGAGCTTGGCCTTCCGTACGAGATCAAGCGTTACGAGCGGAACGCCGCGACGATGCTCGCACCCCCCGAACTGCGCGCGGTGCATCCGCTCGGCAAGTCGCCCGTGATCGAGCATGACAGCCGCGTCGTCGCCGAAACCGGCGCGATCGTCGAATATCTGGTGGAGCTCGCCGACGGCCGGCTGGGCCCACCCGCGCACCGCGATGCGGCGCTGCGCTACCGCTACTGGCTCCACTACGCAGAGGGCTCGATGATGCCGCCGCTGCTGCTCAAGCTCGTGCTCGCGCGCGTGCCCATCTTCGGCAAGCGCGCGCTCAAGCGCATCCAGCCGATGATCGACGTCCATCTCGACTGGGTCGAATCCGAACTCGCGTCGCGTCCGTGGTTCGCCGGCGACGCAATGACCGCAGCCGATGTGATGATGAGCTTCCCGCTGGAGGCCGCGCGTGCCCGCGGCGGGCTCGATGCGTCACGCCCCGCCTCGATCGCGTGGCTGAACACGATCCACGCCCGCCCCGCCTATCAGGCCGCCCTCCAGAAGGGCGGCGCATACGCCTATGCCTGAGAGCGCCCCTCGGGCTTGATCTGGTCGAAGCTGTCGACCGCCACCGCCGGGCCATGCCCGCTCGGTGCGGCCGGCGCGTTCACGTCCGGCGTCTCGCGCGGGTCGAGCCCGCCCTCCCACTTGGCCACCACCGATGCCGCCACGGCGTTGCCGATCACGTTGGTCGCCGATCGTCCCATGTCCAGGAAATGGTCCACCGCCAGGATCAGCAGCAACCCGGCCTCCGGTATCTTGAACAGCGACAGCGTCGCCGCGATCACCACCAGCGACGCGCGCGGGACCCCGGCGATGCCCTTGGACGTGACCATCAGCACCAGCAGCATCGTCATCTGCTCGCCGATCGACAGGTCGATCCCATAGGCTTGCGCGATGAACAGCGACGCAAACGTCATGTACATCATCGACCCGTCGAGATTGAACGAGTAGCCAAGCGGGAGCACGAAGCTGGCGATCCGCGGCGGCACCCCGAACTTGTCCAGCGCCTCCAGCGTGCGCGGATAGGCGGCCTCCGACGAGGCGGTCGAGAAGGCGAGGATCAGCGGATCGCGGATATAGCGCACCAAATGGCGCGTCCGCGGGCCCAGCAATGCAAAGGCGATCCCGATCAGCAGCAGCCACAGGATCGCGAGGCCGAGATAGAAGCTGCCCATGAAGTAAGCGAGCTCGCCCAGCACCTGCGGACCCCGCTCGGCCAGTGTCGATGCGACCGCCGCGAACACCGCGAAGGGCGCGAACCGCATGACATAGTTGGTGACCTGCAGCATCACCGCCACCAGTCCTTCGATCCCGCGGACCAGCGGCGCGGCCTTTTCGCCCACCGCCGTGATCGCGACCCCGATGAACAGCGAGAAGACGACGATCTGCAGGATCTCGTTGGTCGCCATCGCCTCGACGCCCGATTGCGGCACGATATGGCTGACGAAATCCTTCAGGTTGAAGGCCCCGCGCTCTACCCCGCTGCCCGCTGACACCGGCGGGATCGGCAGGCCCAGCCCCACGCCCGGTTGCAGCACGTTGACCAGCACCATGCCCAGCGTCAGCGACAAAAGGCTGGCGCACACGAACCAGGTCAGGCTCTTCAACCCGACGCGCCCCAGTGCCGCGGTGTCGCCCATATGCGCGATCCCCACGACCAGGGTGGAGAACACCAGCGGCGCGATGATCATCTTGATCAGACGCAGGAACAGGGTCGTGACGATCGAAAAATAGCCCGCGATGCTCGCCAGCCGGTCCGCCGACGCGGCCGTGCCGTCGTCGATGCTGGCGTTGATGATCCACCCCGTCGCCAGCCCGGCGACCAGCGCCGCCAAGATCCAATAGGTAAGCCGCTTGGCCATTTATCCGCTCCCGTGTCGCGGTTCACGAAAAAGGCGAATGTCGACCCGGGGTCAAGCGCGACTTGCCGGAAGTGCCCGCTTGTGTCAGCTTCCGTGGCATCGATAGAGAGGGGGGCTGTATGCTGGTGCGGACGATCGCGACGGTGGTTACGGGGCTCGTGCTGACGGCATCGGCGCCTCAGGACATGAACCCGGCCGACATCGACAAGCTGCCGCGCTCTACCCCGACCACCGTCCATCGCTACGGTGCGGAGCCGATGCAGTTCGGCGAGCTGCGCGTGCCCGCCGGCAAGGGCCCGTTTCCGGTCGCGATCGTGATCCATGGCGGCTGCTTCTTGCGCGAATATGAAGGGGTGGACGGCACCGCGCCGATCGCCACCGCGCTGACGGCGAAAGGGGTCGCCACCTGGAACATCGAATATCGCGCGATCGGCGATGCCGGCGGCGGATGGCCCGGCACCTATGACGACTGGGCCAAGGCGACCGATGCGCTGCGCGGATTGGCGAAGAAGCACCGGCTCGATCTGTCGCGCGTCGTGGCGCTCGGCCATTCGGCGGGCGCGCCAGCCGCCATCTATCTGGCGGCGCGGCCCAGGCTGGGCGACAGCGCACGCGGCGACAAACCGCTTAGGATCAAGGCGGCGGTGGCGATCGATGGTCCACCGGACCTGTCCAACCTGGCCGGGCGGGACGCGGCGATCTGCGGCCGCCCCGTCATCGCCGAGCTGATGGGTGGGACGCAGGCGGAGCAGCCGGCGCGCTATACGACCGTATCCCCGCTCGCGCATCTGCCCTTGGGCGTGCCCCAATATCTGATCACCAGCTCGCCCGTCCTGCCGATGGAGATCGCGACATCGTACCGCGATGCCGCTGCGGCCAAGGGCGACCGGGTGGAGATCGTGCCCGTGAAAGGCGATCACTTCAACATCATTGCCCCCGGGCGGCCGCAATGGACGCAAGTCCAGTCGGTGATCGTCGACCGCGCGCTCGCCCGGTGACGCGAGCTTGACTGGAATGTCACGCCGGGCGTTGCTCGGCTCTGCCCTGGCTCTGCCGGTTGCGGGAATGCTCCGTGCCGCCGAACCCGATCTGTCGGCGCTGACCGACATGACCGCCGATGCCCGCCCGATCGACGCGGCCGAACGCGCGGGGCGGCTGACGCGCGCGCAGGCGTTGATGCGGACCCACGGGCTGTCGGCGGTGCTGATCGAGCCCGGATCGTCGATGGTCTACTTCACGGGCGTGCGCTGGGGGCGCAGCGAGCGCCCGACGCTCGCGGTGTTGCCGGTCGAAGGCCGCCCGCTGATCGTTACGCCCTTTTTCGAAGAGCCCTCGGTGCGCCGGACCCTGGCGATCCCGGCCGATGTGCGGACCTGGAACGAAGACGGCAACGCGTTGGCCGTCGCGTATGACTGGCTGCGCGAACGCCGACTCGCGCGCGGTGCGATTGGCATCGAGGAGACCGTGCGCTTCTTCATCCCCGCCGCCCTGCGCCAGGTCGCGCCCGGTCTGGTCCAACGATTCGCCGATCCGGTCGTTCGCGGCACCCGGATGATCAAGACGCCCGCAGAGATCGCGCTGATGCAACGCGCCACCGACGTGGCGATCGCCGCCTATCGCTGGACGCATCCGCGCGTCGAGGCAGGCATGACCGGCGCCGACGTGGGCGCGCTGATGACCGCCGCGATGCGCAAGCTGGGCGGGAGCCCTGAGTTCGCGCTGGTCCTGATCGGCCCCGCCGCCGCGCTCCCGCATGGCAGCCGGGAGGTCACGCGCGTCGCCGGTGGTCAGGTCGTGCTGATGGATTGCGGCTGCACCGTCGGCGGCTACCAGTCGGACGTGTCGCGCACCTGGGTCCATGGCACCGCGAGCGCCGAACAGCGCCGCGTCTGGGATCATGTCGCCGCTGGGCAGCAGCTCGCCCTGCGCACCGCGCGGGTCGGCACCCCGGCGGGTGCGGTCGACGACGCGGTTCGGCGCTACTACACGACGCTGGGCTATGGGCCCGACTATGCGCTTCCCGGCCTGTCGCATCGCACCGGTCACGGCATCGGCATGGACGGCCACGAACCTGTCAACCTCGTCCGCGGCGAGACCACGAAGCTCGCTCCCGGCATGTGCTTCTCGAACGAACCGGGCCTGTATCTCCCCGGCAGGTTCGGCGTCCGGCTGG
>DASVUT010000043.1:0-1851 GCA_036386955.1 Sphingomonas sp.
GGTTGGGCGTGACCGCGATGACACGCGGGAACGAAACGCCCGCATCGACGTCCGCGCCGGACAGGTTGTATTCCTGTCCCGGGTCCTCGTTGTAGAAGGTGCCGGTCAGCCGCAGCCGGACCGCGGGCGACACCTCCAGCCCCAAGCTGCCGTTCAGCGCCAGGCTGTCGAACGCGGTGCCGACGATGCGCGACCCATCGGGAGCGCGGCCGACGCCATAATCCTGATACGCCGCGCCGACATAGTAATCGAATGCGCCGACGCGCTGGCCGACGCCGGCGTAGAGATCGGTCTGAAACGTCCCGCTGGGCTCATCGGGACTGAACCCAGTCTGCGCGACGGCATCGACCTCCAGCGCCTCGCCGCGTGCACGCCGCGTCATCAGATTGATGATGCCCCCCGGAGCGCCCGCGCCGAACAGCGCGGTCGCGCCGCGCACCACCTCGACCCGCTCGATCGCAAAGGGGGATATCTGGAACGCGGAGTTGCAGTTGGAGGGCCGCAGATCCTGGTTGGCGGGCACGCCGTTGATCTGGAACGCGGGCACCCGGCCGCGCACGCGCGTGGAACATTGCGACCGTCCGCCCGTCGACAGGTTGAGCCCCGGCACGGTGAAGTCGAGCGCGCGCAGGATATCGCCCGACCGGCTCAGCTGGTCGGCGAGCGCTTCGCCTTCGAGGATCGTCACCGCGACGGGCAGTTCCTCGACGGGAGCGCCCGACCGCGACGCGGTGACGACCACCTCGCCGGGGATCGTCTGGACCGGATCGACAGGGTCGATTTCGCGCGCGACGGCGGGCGAGGATAGCGCCAACGCGCAAGCAGTCACCAGATACGCCGATACCGATCCCTTCACGCCGTCCCCGCTATTGATAGTGATTATCAGTTGCTCGCTAGGGGGAGGTGATATGGCTGTCAAGCATCGGGGCGCGTCGGTTGGGCCGGGATGTTACTTGGATCAAAACGCATGGTGCGCGCGGTTCGCTGGGCCCGGCCGTCAAAGTGTGTTGTACGACGTCCGTGCTCCGGCGCAGGCCGGAGCGTTGGCGGGCAGACATCGATCCTGGACACAAGGCTCCGGCCTGCGCCGGAGCACAGCATGGTACGCCCGAGTTCGGCTTACGGAATTAAAGCCGCATGATCGCGCAGGTGCAGGTAGGTGTCGTTGAACCCGGCAACGTCCTCCATCCGCGTCCAGTCGGCGATCGCGACGAACTTCTTGCTCCGCGAAATCAGCCCGCGCGTCTCGAGGTCCTTGAGCGTGCGGTTCACATGGACCGGGGTCAGGCCCGTGGCGTCCGCCAGCTGCTCCTGCGTCATCGGCAGTTCGTAGCTGAGCCGGTCGCCCAGCGCGATCGCCTCGAGCCGCAGCCCGAATTCGCACAACAGATGCGACACGCGCGAACCCGCATCGCGGCGGGCGATATTGGCGATCCATTCCCGGAAGATCGACCCGTCCACCAGCGTGTCGTACCACATCGCCATTCCGACATTGGGATGTGCGAAGGCGAGCCGTTTGATATCGTCGCGGGGGATATAGGCGATCACGGACCGCGTGAGGGTCTGCACGCTATGGTCCGCCGTCCCCAGCAGCGTGTTCTGCAGGTCGACGGCATCGCCGCGCATGTGGATCGCGTTGATAGACCGCGACCCGTCGACGAGCACCTTGTGGCGAAAGGCGAAGCCTTCCAGCAGGACGCAGGCGTGCAACGGCTTCTCCCCTTCGCGCACGATATACTTGTTCGCGGCGACCTCCTTCACATGGTGCGGAAGCGCCAGGATCGCCTCCTGCTCCACCTTATCGATGCGGCCCCAGAGCTGAAGCTTCTTCACCAATGGAGCAAGAACGTG
>DASVUT010000044.1:0-1682 GCA_036386955.1 Sphingomonas sp.
GCTTCAGCCGCGAGCCGCGAGGACGGCGACCTAACCAGATCGGTTCACCGCCTTGACTTTGCCGCGCGTATGTGGAACAGGACCGGAACATCGGGGAGAGCGGATATGGGACGAAGGGCGAAGCGGCGCGGCAAGATCTCCGGCACGGTCGTGCGGGTCGGCAAGGCGGGGCCGCAGGTGATCGAAAGCCGGGGGCTGCGATGGACCGACGCGCATGAGGCGCGGTTCCTGGATGCGCTGAGCGTGTCGTGCAACGTGACGCGGGCGGCGCGGGCGGTGGGGTTCAGCACGGTGGCGATCTATAATCGGCGGCGGCGCGACGGCGGTTTCGCCGAACGTTGGCAGACGGCGCTGGCGCAGGGCTATGCCCATGTCGAGGCGGGGTTGGTGTGCCGCGCGATCGAGGTGGTGGACGGCAAGGCCCCGGCTCCGGTGCCGCACGGCGGGCCGGCGATCGAGGCGATGACGTTCAAGGAAGCGGCCGCGCTGCTCAAGATGCACAAGCTGGCGGTGCTGGGCGAAGGCAAGCCGCGCGGGCGGGCCCCACGACCGCGCAGCTTCGAGGAGGTGCGCGCGTCGATCCTGACCAAGCTGCTCGCGATCGAAGCCGCACGGGCCAGCGGCGCGAGCCCCGACGATGTTGGTTGAGGAGGGCAGGGGCACCGGCGGGGGGCTGACGGGACAGGCTTTCGTCACCTGGATGCTGAGCCAGCCGCCCGAATGGCGCGCGGCCATGATCCGGGCGATGGGGGCGGGCGAGGGGGACGCGTTCGACCGCGACTGGGTCAGCTGGGCGCATGACGGGCAGGTCGCGCCGGAGGGGGACTGGGCGACCTGGGTCATCAAGGCCGGGCGCGGATACGGCAAGACGCTCGCGGGGGCGCAGTGGATCACGGCCCAATTGGCGGCAGGCGAGGCGATCCAGATCGCGCTGGTCGGCGCGTCGATCGACGATGCACGCCGCGTGATGGTGGAAGGGCGCAGCGGCCTGTTGCGCGTCGCGGCCCCGTGGATCGAGGACTGGCGGCCGTCGCTGCGGATGCTGCGCTTCACGACGGGGGCGGAGGCGACCTTGTTCTCGGGCGCGTCGCCGGACCTGTTGCGCGGCCCCGAACACCACCTCGCCTGGTGCGACGAACTCGCCAAATGGCCGCGCGCGCAGGACAGCTGGGACATGCTCCAGCTCGGCCTGAGGCTGGGCCGCCACCCGCGCGCGATCGTGACCACCACGCCCCAGGCGGGGCAGGTGCTGCGCGCGATCATGGCCGGCCCCGGAACCGTGACCACCGGCGGGGGCACGCGCGCCAACCCGCACATCGCGCCCGCGTTCAAGGCCCGCGTCGAGGCGCTCTACGCCGGCACCCGCATGGGCCGTCAGGAGCTGGACGGCGAGCTGCTGCCCGATGCGGCGGGTGCGTTGTGGACGGCCGAGCTGATCGAGCGGAGTCGCCTCCCCAATCCTCCCCGGGACGGGGAGGGGGACGGCGAAGCGGTGGAGCGCACCGCCTGTGGCCCGCCCCCTCCGTCGGCATTATGTGCCGCCGCCTCCCCGTCCCGGGGAGGATTTGCTAGAACCCTCATCGCCGTCGACCCACCGTCGGGCGACGGCACGTGCGGGATCATCGCCTGCGCCCGTGACACCAGCGGCACCGCGCACGTCCTCGCCGACCACAGCGTCACCG
>DASVUT010000045.1:0-6704 GCA_036386955.1 Sphingomonas sp.
GCCGCGATCGGACTTGCGGCAGGATACGCCCTCGCCTGGTCGGCGCTGCGCCTGCTGGGTGGCGATCTGGGGGCCGGCTATTTCGGGGGCAGGACTGCGCAGCTGGTGTTCCAGCCCGGCCCGGCGCTGGCCTTTTTCGCGCTTGGGTTGCTGGCGGCGGGCTTGGGAAGCGCGATCCCTGCCCGCCTGGCCGCACGGGCAGCGCCCGCGGCGGCACTCAAGAAGAGCGGCGACATGCTCGATCCGCGCGCGCCCGTCGCCTGGTGGCCCGCGGTCGTCCTGCTGCTCGCGGGCGTCGGAGCCGCGCTGTTGCCGGCGTTCAATGGACTGCCGCTGTTCGGCTTCGCCGGCATGGCGCTGATGCTGGCGGGCGGGATCGCCGGTGTGCCCTGGTTCGCCCGGCTGCTCCTGGCCCCGCTCGCGCGGCGACCGGGACGGCGCGTACCGGTTCTGCTGGCCATCCGCCATCTTCACGGCGCGCCGAGCCAGGCGGCCACGGCGCTCTGCGGGGTCGTCGCGTCCACCGCGCTGATGATCGCGATGGCGACGATGGTGACGAGCTTTCGCGGCGCTGTCGACGATTGGCTGGGCCAGGTGTTGAGCGGCGACCTGTACCTGCGCACGACGACGGGCGCAGGGTTCGACCCCGCCGCGCAAGAGCGCCTCGCCGCCACGCCCGGCGTCGCGAGCCTGACATTCGGTCGGCAATTGCCGCTCACCATCGCGGCGGACCGACCGTCGATCGGCCTCATCGCGCGGCCCGCGCGGGGCGGTCGCGACCCGCTGCTGGTGCTGATCGATCGCGCGCCCGCGCTGCCCAAGGGCGCGGTGCCCGTCTGGGTGTCGGAGCCTGCGCAGCGGCTTTACGGCTGGGATCCGGGGGAGACGATCAGCCTGCCGATCGGCACCGGCGGTACGCGCTTCGTCGTCGCGGGTGTGTGGCGCGATTACGGGCGTCAGGCAGGTGCGGTGATCGTGGACGAGCAGGATTACGAACGCCTGACGGGCGACAGGGCGCGCGATGAAGTCTCGGCGACGCTCGATCGCGAGCAAGACGCGGCCGCGGTCGGGCGATCGATGATCGCGCGCCTGCCCGCCACGTTGCGAAGCTCGGTCGAGATCACCGAGCCGGCCGCGCTGCGTCGGCTGGCGCTGACGCTGTTCGATCGCAGCTTCGCCGTCACCTATCTGCTCGAAGCGGTCGCGATCCTGGTCGGGCTGGCCGGGGTTGCGGCCACCATGTCGGCCCAGACGATCGCGCGCGAGCGGGAGTTCGGCATGCTGCGCCATTTGGGCGTGACCCGCGGCCAGCTGACCTCCATGCTCGGGATCGAAGGCGCGCTGGTCGGGTTGACGGGCGCGCTGGCCGGCATCGGGCTTGGCCTGTTGTTGAGCCAGGTGCTGATCCACGTCATCAACCCGCAATCGTTCAACTGGACGATGACGACGCGGATTCCGCTCGGGACGCTGGGGGGCGTCGCCGCCGCGCTGACCGCCGCGGCCGCGGTCACCGCGATCCTGGCCGGACGCCGCGCGACCGCGCGCGACGCGATCCAGTCCGTTCGGGAGGATTGGTGATGATCAGGCCCGCGCTTGCTCTCCTCGCCGCCAGCGTCGCCGCGCCCGCGATCGCGCCCTATCCGGTCGTGCGTCCCGGCATCGTCATGCGCTTCCCCGCCGATCATGGCGCGCACCCGCGGTTCCGCACCGAATGGTGGTATGTGACCGGCTGGCTGCGTACCGAGGCGGGCGAGAAGCTCGGCTTCCAGGTCACCTTCTTTCGGACGCGACCCCCGGTCGACGCGCGCAACCCGAGCCGGTTCGCCGCCCGCCAGGTGCTGTTCGCCCATGCCGGCCTGTCCGATCCCGCCACGGGCCGGCTGCTGCACGGCGAGCGCGCGGCGCGGCAGGGCTTCGGGCTCGCGAGCGCGCGGACGGGCGATGCCGATGTGGCGATCCGTGGCTGGCGGTTGAAGCGGTCCCCCGATGGGCGATGGACGACGCGCGTCGCGGCCGAGGACTTCGGCTTCGCGCTGGATTTCACGCCGACGCAGCCGCCGATCCTGCAAGGCGCGGGTGGCTATAGCCAGAAGGGACCGCGCGCCGAGCAGGCGAGCTATTATTACTCCATCCCGCATCTGCGGGTCGCCGGCCGCGTGCGGCGGGGTGCGAGGACGGTCGCCGTCGCCGGTGAGGCGTGGCTCGACCGCGAATGGTCGTCCAACTTCCTGGCCCCGGAGGCGCAAGGTTGGGACTGGACCGGGCTCAACTTCGATGACGGTACGGCGCTGATGGCATTTCGCATCCGGCGAAAGGGCGGTGGCGTGATCTGGGCGGGCGGCTCGTTGCGACGGCCGGACGGAACGACGATGGTGCTCGGCCCCAAGGACGTGGCCTTCCGCCCGCTCGCAACATGGCGCAGCAAAGCGACGGGCGCGGTCTATCCCGTGCGGCAGGAGCTGAGCATCCGCGCCGGTGGGCGACTCTACCGCTGGCGCCTGGAGCCGCTCTTCCCGGCACAGGAGCTCGACGCGCGCCGCAGCGGGCTGCCCGTCTATTGGGAAGGCGCGGTGCGCACGCGGGGCGGACGGGGTTATCTCGAGCTGACCGGCTATGACAAAGCCATGGACCTGTAGTCGCGAAAGCTCGTGGGTCGAGACACGAACATGAACCCCCACGCGGAGGCGGCATAGGTGAAGACGTGCGAACCGCGCCAGCGCGTGCGTCTGCTCATGCCGGCGGCCGCACTCGTCGGTCGACGACCGCCGCTTGCTTGGCTGGTCGCACGAGATCAGGGGCCCTTTAGTTCGAGCCGGTGACCGCCGCAGGCACGATGCGATCTGCGAGCAAGGCGTGCAGCCCCGCGACGTGCTCGCCATCGCGCGCGCCACCCGAGTCCGACGTCATCACCACCGTCAGCGCGAGATCGGGCACGACGTAGATCATCTGCCCGCCATAACCCCAGGCGAACCGCACCGGATGTCCGGCCGCGTCTGCGATGAACCAGCCATAGCCATATCGCCCGCCACTCCACGGCGAGACGGTGCGCGGCGTCCAGCTTTGTTCGATCCATGCCGCCGATACGATGCGCTTGCCGTCGATCACCCCGCCCAGCCGATACAGTTCGCCGAACCGCGCCAGCGCGCGCGGGCTCATCAGCATGTCGTTGCCACCAAAGAAAATGCCCTGCCGGTCGCGCGGCCAAGGGGGCATGGAGATGCCGAGCGGACCCGCGAGCCATTCCCGCGCCAGTCCATGGGTCGTACGGCCCGAAGCCTTGGTCAGCATCGCCGACAGCAGGTGCGTGTTGCCGGTGGAGTAGAGCATCGCGCCGCCGGGTTCGTCGACGAAGGGGCGCGACAGTGCGAACCGCACCCAGTTCGGACTCGATACCCAGCGGCCATAGTTCTCGCCCGACGTCCGCTCCAGGCCCGCCTGCATCGACAGCAGGTTGCCGACGGTCAACCGCCGCAACCGCGGGTCCGGGTCGGCCGGCGCATCCGTGCGCAGGACCGACAGCACGGGTTGATCGACGCCGCGCAGCACGCCGCGCTCGATCGCGATCCCGACCAGGGCCGACATGACCGACTTCGACGCCGACTTGATGTTCACCGGCCGATCGAGCGGTGGGCCGCCGTTGAAGCGGTGCTCGGCGAGCGACTTGCCGTCCCGCATCACGATCAACGATCGCAGTCGTGGCATCCTCGACGCCCCTTCCACGGCCCGCGTCATGGTCGCCGCATCGAGCCCGCGCGTCGGCGGGGCGGCTTGCAGGCTCGACGGGGCGGACGCGGTGGATGTGGGCTCCGCGCCGCAACCGGCGATGAATAGTGTGAGTGCCGCTAAGTGTCCGATGTTCATCCGCTGCATGTAGGCGTGCGTGCCGCGCTTTGCGCGCCGGCACCGCAGCTTGCCCCGGTCCGCCCAGAGGCTAGGGTCGATGCCATGGACTTGGACGATCAGATGCGCCGCTACTTCGGGACCGACGACCTGTCGGTGATCCCTGCCGAGGCACTTGCCGCCGGTATCGAGCATATGCGCGTTGACCTCGGCCTCGAACGGGACCGCGCTCGCCGCTTCGCGCTATGGACCCTGCTGTACACGTTGAATGCCGGGCCCGACCTGGATGTCGCGTTCAAGGACCCCGCCGACCGCGATGCGGCGCGGACCCTGATGGAGATGTCGGAGCGGCTGAACCTCGGTGACGATAACACGGCCGCGGGTCCGTCGCGCTAGGCCGGCCGGTCACCCGCCATCACGATCCGCTCAAGCTTCGACCGGCCGCTTCAGCGCGCCCGGATGCGCAGGCGCGAATTACGCGCTAGCTGCATCGCGGCGCCGAAGGGCCATCTGCTCCTGCAGCGTCTTCTTGATCGACGCCCCCGCAAGATGCTCGTCGATCCCGGAATAGCCTTCACGGCGCAGCGACTTGCGTATGTCGTCGATGCTGGTGCACGAACTGGTCCGCGCCAGCTGGATGGCGCGTTCGATGGTGCTGAGCTCCCCTCCGGCACTCGTCATAGGTCGATGCTCCGCTGCTCGCATGCGTTCTCGGGCCCGCTCATTGATCCAACGGCTTTCTGGCCCCGGCACAGTCGGGGACGCCATCGCGCAAGGCCGGCGTGATCGCGACACTGGCGGTACGACCGCGACCGCCGCGCACGATGAGATAACGGCAACGGGTATTCGGATCGGTCCATTCCATCACCGATGTGCGACGGTCCATGGTCCGCAGGCTCGTGTTCGTCGCCGGTTCGGGCGCGTCGACGTCTTCGTCGCTGCGGCCGAGTTGGTTGCAACCGGCGAGGCACGCGAGCGCGGCGATGATGATGAGTCTCATGACATGATCATCAACGACATGCGATCCGAATGGAAGGCCTGTCCGAAGCTGCTTTCGCCGGCTTCACATGCGCCACGGTCCGGCGGATCGAGCGTGGTCCAACCCCGAATGTGTCATACTAATATTGCACCCGCGCGATTTCAGTGGTTCAACCCGGTCATCAGGGCGGCGTGATCGCCCGATGAGGAGTGGAGCCGGGTGGCAATCGAGAAGTACGACGCCGTCGTCGTGGGGTCGGGCGCGGGCGGCGCGATGGCTGCGTGGATGCTGACCCGCGCCGGAGCCAAGGTGCTGATGCTGGAGGCGGGCCGGGACTATGATCCCGGTGAAGCGGCTATGCTGAACTTCACCCGCGACGCACCGCTCAGGGGCGTCGGGACGCCGGACAAGGACTTTGGCTATTACGACGCGACCGTCGATGGCGGGTGGGACATCCCCGGCGAACCTTATGCGATGGCGCAGGGCACCGAGTTCAAATGGTGGCGCAGCCGTATGCTGGGCGGGCGCACCAATCACTGGGCGCGCAACTCGTTCCGCATGGGCGAACTGGACTTCAAACCTTATAGCCGCGACGGCCTGGGCGTCGATTGGCCGATCAGCTATGACGAACTCGCGCCCTGGTACGACAAGACCGAGACGATCGTCGGCGTTTACGGCAACAATCCCGACCTGGAAAACCACCCCAATTCGGGTGCGGGCGTGCTGCACGATCCACCCGCGCCGCGCGCGTGGGAAATTTTCCTGAAGGCCGGTGCCGCCAAGGTCGGCGTTCCCGTCATCCCCGCCCGCCGCGCGGTGCTCACGCGCGCCGTCGACACGCGTCAGCCCTGCTATTGGGCGTCCGAATGCGGGCGCGGCTGCGCGATCGGCGCGGCGTTTCAGACCACCACGTCGCTGATCCCGCAGGCCAAGGCCACCGGCAAGCTGACGGTGCGCACCGATGCGATGGTGCATGAGGTCGTGCTCGACCGGCGCGGCAAGGCGTCAGGCGTCCGCTTCATCGATCGCAAGACTGGTGCGCAGCGCGAAGCCAGCGGCCGCGTCGTCATCCTCGCCGCGAGTACGGGGGAGACAGCCCGCATCCTGCTCAACACCAAGGTCGCCGGGCGCTCCGAAGGGCTCGCCAATTCCAGCGGACAACTCGGTCGCAATCTTATGGACACGGTCGGCGCGGACCTTTCGGCGACCTTCCCCGCGCTGGAAGGGCGTCCGCGCTACAATGAGGATGGGGCGATGGGGCTGCACGTCTATATCCCCTTCTGGCTCTACAAGGAGCAAAAGGCGGGCAAGCTCGGCTTTGCGCGCGGGTACCATTTCGAAGTGGGCGGGGGTTTCAACGAACCGGGAGGGGACCTGGGCGGTCTCGACGGCTATGGCGCGAGCCTGCGGTCGGCCGCGAATAGGACCTATGGATCGCGGATCGGATTCACGCTGCGCGGCGAGATGATCCCGAACGCCAATTCCTATTGCGAGATCGACCCCACGCTGAAGGACCGGTTCGGTATCCCCGCGCTCCGCTTCCACTTCGGCTGGACCGATCAGGAGCGCAAGATGGTCGATCATTTCCATCAGACGACGCAGGAGATCGTGACCGCCATGGGCGGCAAGCTGACCGCGCCGCCAAGGCCCGCCGACCGCGCCCTGAAAAAAGGTGGCGAGATCATCCACGAGGTCGGCACCGCCCGCATGGGTGCCGATCGCCGCACATCGGTGACCGACGGCTATGGCCGCTGCTGGGATGTCGACAATTTGTATATCGGCGATGGCGCGGTGTTCGCGTCGAAAGCGCACAAGAATCCGACGCTGACGATCATGGCGCTGGCGATGCGGTCCGCCGACCATATCGCCGCGCGGTTGCGAAAGG
>DASVUT010000046.1:0-1780 GCA_036386955.1 Sphingomonas sp.
GATCGCGGGCAATCTGAAGGACATGTTCGCCCAATTGACGCCCGCGAACGACCTGGAGTTCCGTTACGGCATCAACGTGCCCACCATTCGCGTCGAGGGGATGACGGTGGCGGGTGGCTGATCTGCTGCCAGCGGTGGCGGAGGTTGCCGCGGCGGCGGGGCGGATCGCGCTGTCACGCTGGCGCACCGATTTCCGCCGTTGGGAGAAAGCGCCCGGCAACCCGGTGTGCGAGGTCGATCTGGCGGTGGACGCCATGCTGCGCCGCGATCTGTTCGCGCTCCTGCCCGACGCCGGGTGGCTGTCCGAGGAAACCGTCGATGCGCCCGACCGGTTGGCGCGGCGGCGGCTGTGGGTGGTCGACCCCATCGACGGCACCCGCGATTATATCCGCGGACGTCCGGGCTGGGCGATCTCGGTCGCGCTGGTGGAGGATGGCTGCCCGTTGCTGGGCGTGCTCGACGCGCCGGCGCGTGGTGAGGCCTGGGGCGCGGTGGCGGGCGAGGGCGCGTGGCGCAACGGCGTGCGGTTGCGCGCCAGCGGCCGCACCGCACTCGCCGGAGCGCGCGTTCCGATCGAGACTTTGCCGCGCGCGGACGCCGATCTGGTGGCGGTGGACAAGCCGAACTCGATCGCGCTCAGGATCGCCAAGGTCGCCGCCGACGAGGCCGATCTGGTCACCACCCTGCGCTGGGGCCATGAATGGGACATCGCGGCGGCGGCGCTGATCGCGGCGGAATCGGGCGCGCGGATGACCGATGCGTTCGGACGGCCGCTGATGTTCAACAAGGCCGATCCCCGCGCCTTCGGCATGGTCGCCGCCGCGCCGGGGATCCACGCCGCCGCCGTGGACCGACTGGCGAGCCGGGCGGCGGCGGCGGTGGCGGGTTAGTTCTTCACGCGCTCATAGGGCGTGAAATCGTCGAAGAAACATGGTGCTGACGGGATCGAGCTGCCCCATTCCAGCACCTGAAACCGGTCGTTGCGGCACACATTGCTGCCGAACAGTTGCACGATCAGCGTGGCGGGTTCGCGCAAGCCTGCGCATTGCCCGCGCGGCCGGTTGATCCAGATCCGCCGCCCGGCCCCTTCGCGGTACATGATCGTGCGGTCGTCCAGGATGATGGGCCCGCTGGTCGCCGACGCGGTGATGCACGTCACCGGCTTGCCCGCGACCCGCCCGGCAAGCTCCTTGCCGACCGGATCGTCGCGCGCCGCGACCAGTGTCGCCGCCAATGCGAACGGCACCAGGACGCGCGCCGACCTCATGGCCGGCGGTACGGAACGAAGTCGCCGAAGGAACAGCTACCCGTCTGGAACCGTGAGGCCGGGTCCACCGTGGTCGCGATGTCGCCGCGGCACAGATTGCCGGTCGGTGACTGGGTGATCAGGATATCGCCACGCTCCATGCCTTCACACCCGCCAGTGGTATCGGAGCGGTATTTCAGGTTCTTCGACACCTCATACACGATCGTCGCGCCATAGGCCCGCGCCTGCCTTTGACGGATACTGGGCAGGCAATTGGCCGATCCCGCCGCCACCAGCCCGCGCAATTCGCGCTCCAGCTTCGATTGGCTGCGCGCGGCGGCATCGTCCGACCGGCGTCGTTCCGCCTCCGTCGGGGCGCACGCCGCCAGCGCCAGCAATCCTATCATCGCCCAATACCGCATCGCATCCTCCTGGCCGGCATAACGCACGGACTATTAAAGACTATCCCTTGAACCCATCCTTCTCCGCGCGCAGCCGGCGCAGCGTCTCGGCATCGCCGGCGCGCAGGAACGG
>DASVUT010000047.1:0-3650 GCA_036386955.1 Sphingomonas sp.
GCGAACACGCGCTGACGCCGAACCACCGACAGCGACTGCGCCGAATAGACCAGGAACGCGCCGGTCAGCAGCGCCACCAACGCCAGCATGTCCAAATTGACGCGGTACGCGCGCGACAGCGTGTCGCCCTGCTGCGCCTGCGCGTCCGCGGTCGACACGATCGCTTCGGCGGGCAACATGGCACGAAGCGATGCCTCAGCCGCTGCCCGATCGGATAGGAGCAGGTCGAGCCGGTTGATGCGGCCGATCTGGCCGAACCGCCACTGCGCGGCGGCGATGTCCATGACCGCGAAGCTTGCGTCATCGCCCCCCGCCGGCAGCGTGCCGACCACGCGCAGTGGCACGGACCGGCCGTTCGCGACCACGCTCACTTGGCCGCCGATCCTGGCCCCCGTCTGCGCCATCGCCGCACGCGACAGGAACAGCGCGTCTTCGTCGAAAGCGGCGTCGGTGGCCGCGTCCGGCCCGCGCGGCCGGATGCCGATCAGCGATGGCGTCACGGCGGCGGCACGGATGACGTCGACGCCCAGGATCGCCAAGCGCGTCTTGCCGACCTGCGCGTCCAGGCGGACGACCGGGCTGGCATCGGCAACCCCCGCCGCTTGCGCGACCCGAGGATAGAGCCGTTCGTCGAAGCCGAGCGGGCTCGCCCCGCGCACCGACAGCTCCGCCGAACCGTTGACGCCGCGGATCGCGCGGTCGAACGACGTCAGTGCCGAGCCGTTGACCAGGTGCACCGCGAAGCCGAGCGCGACGCCCACCGCGATCGCCAGCGCGGTCAGCATAAAGCGGGCGGGGTGCGAACGCCACTCGCCCGCGATCAGCCAGCGCAGCACCAGTCGCCCGGACCATAGGCCCGGCTCAGCCGCCACGTCGCTCCACCAGGCCATCGGCGCGAAGCAGGAGCACGCGGTCGGCCACTTGCGCGCTTGCTTCGGAATGGGTCACCATCACGCCCGCCGCGCCGTGCGCGCGGACGGCGTCGCCGAACAGCGCCAGCACGCGCGCGGCGGTGTGGAGGTCCAGATTGCCCGTCGGCTCGTCGGCCAGGATCAGTGCCGGGCGGTGGACCAGCGCCCGCGCGATCGCGACCCGCTGCAACTCGCCACCCGACAGATCGCTCGCATAATCGGCACCGCGACCGGCGATGCCCACGGCGTCCAGCATCGCGTCCGCCCGCGCATCGGCGGCTGCCGCGTCGGGCGAGATCAGCGCGAGCGGCAAGGCGACGTTCTGGCGCAGCGTCAGATAGGGAAGGATGTGGAAGGCCTGGAAGACGAAGCCGATCCGCTCGCGCCGCAACCGCGTCCGCGCGCTCTCGTCGAGCGTCCCCAGCTCGGTTCCACCGATCGAAACATGGCCCTCATCCGGCTCGTCGAGGCCGGCCAGGATGTTCAGCAAGGTCGACTTGCCGACGCCCGACTCGCCGATGATGGCGACAAGCTCCCCGCTCGCCACCTGGAGATCGAGGCCGCCGAACAGCCGGCGCGGTCCGGGAACCGATTTGCCGAGCCCACGGACCGACAACAGGGCAGCTTGCTCGGGCATGAGACCTCCGTGGCGCAACGGCGCGTCGACGACAATGCCGTCGGCTCGGCTACTGCTTGATGCGTGGCGTTCCCAGGAAGTCGCGCTTGCCCAGGTTCAAACCCTGCACGCGCAGGATCGCGTAGGCGGTCGCCGCGTGGAAGTAGAAATTGGGTTGCGAGAACGACAGCAGGAAATTCGCGCCCGTGAACGGCAATCTGGTCTCCCCGAACGCGAACTGCGTGTCCGTCTCGGCCAGGCCGTCGACCGTCTCACGATCAAGCGCGGTGAGTTCGGCGATCGCGTGTTGGAGGATGCCGCGCAAGCCCGCGAAGTCGGTCGGCCAGGCACCCCTGTCGGGCGAGAAGTTTCCCGCGCGCGCACCCTCGATCCCGCCGATCGAATGCGCCGCGCAGGACTTCACCTGAAACCCCAGCGGCAGCATGTCCGGCGCGAGCCGCGCGTCGATCAGCTCCGCTTGCGCCATGCTCCGCTCGTCGCAGAACGCCTGCGCTTTCTCCATTACCCGGTCCAGCGAACCCAGGATCTGGAGATTGGAAGGGACCACGGCATCATAGAGTGAAAAGGTCATATCGCTGCTCCGATTGCGCCGCCCCTATGCCCCCTCCCGCCGGCCTTCGCCAGCGCTCCCGGCACCGGACGACACCCATGTGACGACAGGCGAGATACGGACGCTCATCGCACGACGTCGCACGCGTCTCCGATCGCGGCATACAGCTGGTCGAGCT
Source organism: Sphingomonas sp. (assembly GCA_036386955.1). Taxonomy (GTDB): domain Bacteria; phylum Pseudomonadota; class Alphaproteobacteria; order Sphingomonadales; family Sphingomonadaceae; genus Sphingomonas. The sequence goes on from DASVUT010000047.1 coordinate 2,277, forward strand.
CGTCATCCATGATGCAATAAGGCGGCATGACGTACACCGTGCTGCCCAGCGGCCGGAGCAGAAGGTTGCGATCGCGAAAAAAGGCGAGCAGCCGGGGGGCGAGGTCGGAGAGATAGCCGTCGGTGCCGCCGATCTCGACGGCGGTGATGGTGCCGAGTTGGCGCGGGTTGCGGATCGCGGGGTGGTCCGCCAGCACGGCCAGCCGCTCGGCTTGGCGACGCGACAGGTCGGCGACGCGCCCCAGCACCGGTTCTTCGCGCCAGAGGGCGAGGTTGGCATTGGCGGCGGCGCAGGCGATCGGGTTGGCCGTGTAGCTCGACGAGTGGAAGAACATCCGTCCCCGGTCCGCCGACAGATGCGCCTGGTAAAGCGGCTCGGCCGCCATCGTCACGGCAAGCGGCACCGCGCCACCCGTCAGCCCCTTGGACAGGCACAGAATGTCGGGAACGATGCCCGCCTGTTCGCACGCCAGCAGCGTGCCGGTGCGGCCCCAGCCGGTCATCACCTCGTCGGCGATGAACAGCACGCCGTGCCTGGCGCAGATGCCCCGCATCTCGGCGAGCGTCGCCGCCTCGTACATGAGCATGCCGCCCGCGCCCAGGATGAGCGGCTCGACGATGAACGCGGCCGCGCCCCCGGCGCAGGCATGGTCCAGCGCGTCGAGCGTCGCCTGCTCATGGCCTGCAACGGGGAAGGGGATCGTCTCCACGTCGAACAGCAGCGGCTGATAGGCGCGGTTGAACACGCCGCGCGCGCCGACCGACATCGTCCCGATCGTGTCGCCGTGATAGCCATGTTCGAGCGCCAGGATGCGGTGCCGGGACTCGCCGCGATTGAGCCAATAGCCCAGCGCCATCTTCAGCGCGACCTCGACGCTGGTCGATCCGGAATCGGAGAAGAACACCCGCGTCAGCTCGGGCGGCATCATCGCGCGAAGTCCGCGGGCGAGCTCTTCGGCGGGCTCGTGCGTCCACCCCGCGAAGATGATCTGGTCCAGCCGTCCCGCCTGTTCGGCGATCGCGGCGGCGATCCGCGGGTGGGCGTGGCCGTGCGTCGTCACCCACCAGCTCGAGATGCCGTCGACGATCCGCCGCCCGTCGGCGGTGTGGAGGCACGCGCCCTGGGCGCTGGTGACGAGCGGGATCGGCTCGCCCAGCCCGTGCTGCGTGAAAGGGTGCCAGATCGGCGACGCGCTCACCGGAACTCCTCGACGTCGAAGCCATCGGCGAACGCAGCCGCGAGCGCCTCGGGCGTAAGCCGGGCGAGGCGCGGCAGCCGCCCGAGCCGCTTCACCCCGCCCAATTCGGCAATGATCGCCTCGGAATCCTCGACGGGCTCGCCGTTGAACGCGACGCCCAATATGGCCACCCCCCG
>DASVUT010000048.1:0-2637 GCA_036386955.1 Sphingomonas sp.
CAGCGTCCCGCGTCGGCACAGGCGGGACGCAGCTTGGCCCGGCTGTTTACCACCGTCGCCTGCGGAACGCGCCGTCATCCTGCGGCTGGCACGCCATGTGTAATGTGGGCACTGATCCAGAATAATCGAAAGTGCGTGCATGTCCCTGTTCGTTGCCTCGCGCCGCGATGTCGTCGATGCGGCCGACCTCCTGGCGGCGTTCGGGCCCGCCGCGCCGACCGAGGCCGCGGCCCGGGCCAATCGCAGCCGGACGCTGGGCAACCACATTCATTTCTGCCGCTGGCGTCAGGTCGAGCGCCTGATCGCGGTGCTGGCTTCGCACGAGGCGACGGGGACGATCCACTAGGTCGGACACGTCCGGTCCGGTGGCGGCGGATAGCTCTCACCCGTCATGCCGGGTTGACCCGGCGTCCCGCGTCTTGATCGTTCGCGGGTCATCGGCAGCGGGACCCCGGATCAAGTCCGGGGTGACGGAGAGAGGCCAGCGGCAAACCCTTGGACGGGTTGCCGTTTGGCCAAGGTCTTTGGGTCCTCCACCGGGCGTTGCGGGAGCGGTGACCCGGCCGTAAGACGGTTTCATGGTGTTCCGCGTGCGGCGGCCGGCCGTGCGTGCGGCTGTGGCGTCATCCTGGCTGATCGCGTCTCCGGCGCTGGCACAAACCGTGCCCCCGCCGGCCGTTGCCAACGCCGCTCCAGTGGCGGTCGACACCGACGCGCCGCTGTCCGACCTGCCCGATATCGGCGTCGCTTGGCCCGATCTGGGCACCGCGCCCGACGTTTCGGCGCGTGATGTGGCGGCGATCGAGACCGATCCGGTCGCGGAGACACGGTATGACTGGCGACTGGACGGGGTCGAGGGCGTGGCGAGCGCGCTGACGCGTCAGCGGTTCGCCGATCGATCGACGCTGGATGCGAATGACGGCGATCCCGCGAATGCCGCGCAGCTCGACCGGCGCGCGCGCGAGGACGCCGATCTGCTGGTGACGCTGCTCCGCGCGCAGGGCTATTATGACGCGCGTGTGGCGACCCGGATCGATCCGGGTCCACGACCCACCGTGGTGCTGACCGCCGAGCCGGGCACGTTGTACCGCTTTGCGGACGTAACGCTCGACGGCGTGGCGGACAGCGGGCTGCGCTTTGGCCTTCGCGCTGGCGATCCCGTCGATGCCGATGCGATCGTCGCGGGCGAGACCGCGCTGAGGACGGGCGCGGGGCGCGAAGGCTTTCCGTTCGCGCAAGTGGGCGAGCCCGAGATCGTCGTCGACCGCGCGACGCAGACGGCGACTCTGACCCTGGCCGTCACACCCGGCGAGGTGCGACGGTTCGGGCGCGTCGTCGCCTTGCCGGGCAACCGCGTGTTCGACGCCGATCACGTCGCCGACATCGCGCGCTTCGTACCCGGGGACCGCTATGACGCCGCGGTGCTCGACGATCTGCGCCGCGCGCTTATCCAGACGAGCCTGGTCTCCTCGGCCGAGGTCCGGCCGGTCGAGGGCAGCACGCCCGGTACGGTCGACATCGGCGTTCGGCTGGACCCTGCACCCCCGCGCACCGTTGCCGGCGAGCTGGGCTATGGCACGGGCGAAGGCGCGCGCGCGGAGCTGAGCTGGACGCACCGCAACCTGTTCCCGCCCGAAGGCGCGCTGACCGTGCGCGGCGTGCTCGGCACCCGCGAGCAATTGGGATCGCTGGTTCTGCGGCGCAGCAATGCGGGCGGGCGCGACCGCGTGGCGACGTTCCAGGTCGCCGCGGCGCATACCGAACGCGACGCGTATGAGGCGGACACGTTCCTGCTGTCGGGCACGATCGAGCGGCAGAGCACGATTTTCTTCCAGAAGCTTTGGACGTGGTCGGCGGGGGCCGAGCTGCTGGCGTCGGACGAGCGCGATGTCGACCTGGCATCAGGCAATCCGCGGCGACGCACCTATTTCATCGCCGCGCTGCCGGGCAGCATCGGCTATGACGCGTCGGACGATCTGCTCGATCCGACGCGCGGCTTTCGCATCGCCGGGCGCATTTCGCCCGAGCTGTCGTTGCAGGGTGCCGTGTTCGGCTATGCGCGGACGCAGATCGATGCGAGCGGCTATACGCCGCTGCCCGGACGCGTGGTGCTGGCGTCGCGTATCCGCCTGGGCACGATCGCCGGGGCCCCGCGCGCGCAGATCGCGCCGTCGCGGCGCTTCTATGCGGGCGGAGGCGCGTCGTTGCGCGGTTATGGGTTCCAGTCGATCGGGCCGCGCGACGTCAATAACGATCCGATCGGCGGACGCAGCCTGACCGAGTTCTCGCTCGAAGCGCGCGTTCGCGTGCTGGGAAGCTTTGGCGTGGTGCCGTTCCTCGACGCCGGCACCATCTCCACAGCGTCGGTGCCGCGGCTGTCGGGGCTGCGTTATGGCACCGGTCTGGGGTTGCGCTATTATTCGAGCTTCGGGCCGATCCGCGTCGATGTCGGCACGCCGCTCAACCCGCGTTCCGGCGATGCGCGGGTGGCGGTCTACGTCTCGCTCGGCCAGGCATTCTGATGGACGAGGGCGACCGTCCACCGCCCCGGCCGCCGCGGCGCCGCCGCTGGCCGTCGCGGCTGGCGAAATGGGCGGTCGGACTCGCACTCACGCTCGCGTTGCTCGCGGCGGGCCT
>DASVUT010000049.1:0-1940 GCA_036386955.1 Sphingomonas sp.
GCTCGGCGACGTTCAAAAGACGGAATATGCGCGACCTGTGTGACGTGACGCCCCGGCACTAGCGATACATCGGGAACGCGCCGACGCGGGTCAACGGCCTAACGTGTGACGGTTCTTCGCGTCGAACCGACGCACGAAACCAATAAAGGCGCTTTGATAGCTCACCGGTGTGCGCGCGGGATCGGCCTCAATCCAGGTGCGGAAGTCCGCGTGAAGTGTCTGATAATCCCAACCGGGGCACTCGACGCGTAGGGTGGCGAGCGTTCCTTCCGTGATCTCGCCGAAGGACGAGCGGGTCGCCAGGCCCGTCACGCTGCGGCGGATCAGCGCGGCCGCTGCTACATCAACCTTCCCATCGGCCGACGCGGGCGATAACGGCTTGAGCTTAGCTGCCAGCTTCGGCTGGTCCGCTCCACGCTCGGTCGCTGCAGTAGGCTTGACCTCGTCGGCTGCTCTGCGGCGCATCCTAAGCGACGGCTCGCGCTTGTCACCCGGCGTCTCAATCGACAGGGCATAGCCCGGCAGCTCATCGCGCTCGGCGATCTTAGCAATCTCGAACTTAAAGCGGCGATACTGCCCCTCGGCACCGGATTTCTCGAACAGCGTCGGCAACGAGATGGCAAAGCCCGCCTCCCCTGCCCCGCCCGCGTGCTTGCGCGCGACCTTGTATAGCCAACGCTCCCGCCCGCCGGTGATGTCGAAATAGGCGCGATCGATTGACAGCACGCCGCCGGTCATCATCACGCCTTCCCAGAACCAGTTCGACAGCTCGATCGTCATGCCGCGCGACCGTTCGGTTTTCTCGTCTACCAGCTGCGTCCAGCCGTCCAGCCAGGAGAAAGTCGCCTCCCGGCGGTTCTCCGCACGGATGTTGGTCTTGACCGTGGTCGATACCAATCGATCGAGCGACTGCCCGAGCAATTCGTATGCCCGGCCTGTCGATTGCCGCCCGATTGCGCGGAGCAGGTCATAGGGCATCAGGTGCAGCTTGCGCGGCACGTCGTTGACTCCACGCCGCGCCATGTCGGCTAGCATCGACGCGCAGTAGATCAGGATGTCGGCGTCCCAGATCGTTGCCATCCCGTAATCGGGATTGGCCGAGACATGGACCCAAAGTTTGCCGTCAGGCGAGCGATAGTCGATCGGTTTCACCCGCTTCGATTTGGCGAGGCTGAAAAACGGCCGCTCCATCATCTCGCGCTGATCGCGAAGCGGCAGATCAGCGAGATAGGGGAGAAACATGTCGAACTGATCGGACACGCCCTCACGGCGCGCGCGGGTCATCGTCTGTTTCCCCGGGGAAACACTGATTGATGGCTTTGAAAGCCGCAGGTCGGGCTGACCGTGTTTCCCTGGGGAAACATCAGCGCTGGAGTCCTTTCCCGATTGCATCAAGGTGGGCCAGGGCGTCGCGCAACGCGGTGACGAGTTCGTCAGTGTCCGCTCCAGACCCGGCGTGAAGCCGGATGGTCACGCCCTGGCGGTTCGCCGACTGGACGCTTAACGCGGTTCGGCCATGGCGTGTGGCGTACCGGTAGGGCTCGGACTTATCTTCCCCCTGGTCGGGGACGGACGCATGCAGCAGACGGCGTAACACGTCTGCAGCAGGGTAGGGGGGCTGTCCCTCTTGGCGCCTTGCAGCCTGCTCCTTGGCGACCTGCCTCGCCACGCCTGTGATCGTTTTTGCCAAACACTTGTCGTCGAGCGCCTGCGCCAGCGGATAAGCAGGCTTGAGCTGGACGTCATCGGGTGACGCAAACGCGGCGATCACCGCGTCCGGGATGCCCGCGACCTTGATCATTTTCGACAGCCAGCCTTTGGACAGCTTCAACCGCTCGGCCATCCGGGTCAGATGATTACCGTAGTGATCAGCCAGCGCGGTCGAGTAGTTACGCGCCCGCTCCAGGTCGGACACGTCCTTGCGCGCGCGGTTCTCCAGA
>DASVUT010000050.1:0-2635 GCA_036386955.1 Sphingomonas sp.
TATAGGCCTGCTCGCCGTCACCATAGCTGATCAGCGCGATGAACGCAGTACGGTTCGGATCATATTCCAGACGCTCGACCGTTCCCTCGACATCCCACTTGCGGCGGGTGAAGTCGATGAAGCGATACTTCTGCTTGTGGCCGCCCGCGATGCCGCGGCTGGTTACATGGCCCTTGTTGTTGCGGCCGCCGGTCTTGCGCTTGCCTTCGGTCAGCGCCTTGACGGGCTTACCCTTCCACAGCGAAGACTTGTCGACCAGCACCAGCCCGCGCTGGGCGGGGGTGGTCGGATTATATTGCTTGAGTGCCATTATGCCTGGACCCCCGTCGTCACGTCGATGGACTGGCCGTCCTTCAGCGTCACGATCGCCTTCTTGACGTCAGACTTGGTGTAGGGTGTGCCCTTCCACTTCTTCGTCTTGCCCTTCTGCACGATCGTGTTGACGCCGGTGACGTCGACCCCGAACAGTGCCTCGACCGCTGCCTTGATCTGCGGCTTGGTTGCCGTGTTCGCGACACGGAACACAACCGCATTATGCTCGGACAGCAGGGTCGATTTCTCGGTGATATGCGGCGCGACGATCACGTCATAATGACGGATGTCGATGGCCTTTGCGGGCTTAGCCCCGAAGACATTAGCCATTGAAGCGCGCCTCCAGCTTTTCCACGGCCGCGCGGGTCAGAACCAGCGTGTCGGCCTTGATGATGTCATAGACGTTCGCACCAACCGCGGGCAGCACGTCGATCTCGTGCAGATTGCCCGCCGCGAACGCGAAGCTCGTGTCGACCAGATCGCCGTCGATGACCAGAGAGCGCTTGCCAAAGCCCAACGCCGCGATGCTGTTCTTGAGCGTCTTGGTCTTGGCGCCTTCGACCGCCAGGCTGTCCATGACGATCAGCGTGCCCGCCTGAGCATGGCTCGACAGCGCCATCTTTAGCCCCAGCGCGCGAACCTTCTTGTTGAGCGACGGATCGAAGTCGCGGACGCGGGCGCCGTGCGCCTTGCCGCCGCCGACGAAGATCGGTGCGCGGCGATCGCCGTGACGCGCCGTACCGCCGCCCTTCTGGCGACCGAACTTCTTGCCGGTACGTGCCACATCGGCGCGCTCGCGCGTGCCGCGTGCAGTCGCACGCCGCTTCTCGAGCTGCCAGGTGACCACGCGGTGGAGGATGTCGGCACGTGGATCGAGGCCGAAGACCTCATCGCTGAGCTCGATATCCGCACCCGCGTCGCCGGCGAAGGACTGAACCTTGACCTGCATGTTTAGCCCTCCTGGCTCTCGGCGGCTTCGGGAGCCGCAGCGGTGGTGGTGCCGTTCTGATTAGCGGCGGCCTTCAGGCCCGCCGGCATCGGCGCGTCGGCGTGGCGCGCTTGCTTAACCGCATCCTTGACGAACAGCCAGCCGCCCTTCGATCCGGGCACGGAGCCCTTCACGAACAGCAGACCGCGCTCGGCGTCGGTCGACACGATCTCCAGGTTCTGCTGGGTGCGATACTTGTCGCCCATGTGCCCGGCCATCTTCTTGTTCTTGAAGACCTTGCCCGGATCCTGGCGCTGACCGGTCGACCCCAGCGAACGGTGCGACACCGACACGCCGTGCGAGGCCCGCAGACCGCCGAAGTTCCAGCGCTTCATACCGCCGGCAAAACCCTTGCCCTGCGTACGGCCCTGGATGTCGACCATCTGCCCGGCGACGAAATGCTCGGCCGAAATCTCCGCGCCGACATCGAGGAGGTTATCCTCGGTCACGCGGAACTCGGCGACGACCGCCTTGGGCTCGACCTGCGCCTTGCCGAAATGGCCGCGCTCGGGCTTGGAAAGGTTCTTGGCCTTGGCGACGCCTGCGCCAAGCTGGACGGCGGTGTAGCCGTCGGTATTCATTTCGCGGCGGGAAATGACCTGCAAGCCTTCGATCTGCAGCACGGTAACCGGCACGTGCCGACCATCGTCCTGGAACAGGCGGGTCATCCCCATCTTCTTCGCGATCACGCCGGTGCGCATGACCAAACTCCTCACAGAGGCACCGGAGGGGAATTCCCCCGGTGCGTGTCAGCCCGGATAAAGCGAAGCGAGCCCCCGTCCCGGGCTGGGCGCCTCTTGCGAGACGTAAACGGGAGACGCTGTCCCGGCGGCGAACCCCCGGCGGTATCTCTTGTATCAGCTTGTGCTTCTGCAAAGGCAGGAGCCCAGTCTGGACCCTCGCCTTCGCGGGGGAACAACTCTCGCGGGACCAAAGGTCGACCGCGTGAGCAGCGCCGTTAGGCCAGTTTGATCTCGACGTCAACGCCGGCGGCGAGATCGAGCTTCATCAGTGCGTCCACCGTCTGCGGCGTCGGCTGTACGATATCGAGCATGCGCTTGTAGGTGCGGACCTCGAACTGCTCGCGCGACTTCTTGTCGATGTGCGGACCACGCAGCACGGTGAACTTCTCGCACTTGGTCGGCAGCGGGATCGGCCCGCGGATGAGCGCGCCGGTGCGGCGCGCGGTGTCGGCGATGTCGCCGGCAGCCTGGTCGAGCACTCGGTGATCGAACGCCTTCAGGCGAATGCGGATATTCTGCGTTTCCATGGACCCTACCGATGCGAAAGAGCGGGCGCCGTTGCCGGCGCTCTTGCTGTTCAAACTCTAAACTG
>DASVUT010000051.1:0-2412 GCA_036386955.1 Sphingomonas sp.
GTCCGGCCTCTTCCTGCACGAGTACCGTGTCGGTGCCGACCGGCATGCCGGCGCCGGTGAAGATGCGCACCGCCTCGCGTGCGTCGACCGTGCCGGTGAACGGCCGCCCGGCAGCGCTTTCGCCGATCACGCGCCAGGGGCCGGGCAGATCGGCGAAGCGGATCGCGTAGCCGTCCATGGCGGACAGATCGGCGGCCGGCTGCGTCCGCAAAGCGGTGATGTCGGCGGCGGCCCAGCGGCCGGCCGCGGCGCGCAAGGGTGCGATCTCAGCATCGACGGGCGGAGTGAGCGCGAACAGGCGTGCCTGGGCTTGATCGACGGGAAGGAGGGTCATCGCCCTATCCTATCGCACCTTGTCGCGCCGCCAACCAGCGGTGGCCCGCTACGGAGTCGGGGCGTCGACAGCCTCGATCATCATCTCCAGGGCGACTTCAAGGCAGGCCAGGCGGACGCCGCCGCGGCCGATGTCGCCGAAATGCGCCTCGCGGTGGCGGACCTCGACTCCTTTGCGGGCGCAGGCGAAATGTACGAGGCCAGGCTCGTCGCCCGGCGCGCCCGCGCCGGCGAAGCCGGTGATGGACAAGGCGACCTGCGCGTCCGAAGCCTCGAGTGCGCCCTGTGCCATCGCGACGGCGACCTCGCGGCTGACGACGCCGCAGCGGTCGACCTGTTCCTGGGCGAGGCCGAGCAACTGGCACTTGGCGTGTTCGCTGTAGGTCACGAAGCCACGTTCGAAAACGTGGCCATAGCCCTCCACATCGGTCAGCAGCGAAGCGAGCAGCCCGCCGGTGCAGCTTTCGGCGGTGGTCAGCATGAGATCGGCGGCGTGCGCTTTCTCCAGCAGCGTTTCGGCAAGCCGCTCGACGCGATCGGGCAGGGCGGGGGACAAGGTCGCGGTCATGCTGGAGTTTCGTCCTGAAGGCGCCAGTCGCCCGACTTGCCGCCGGACTTCGCGATCACACGAACGTCGCCGATGATCATCGCGCGGTCGATCGCCTTGGCCATGTCGTAGATCGTGAGCAGCGCGACGGTGGCGGCGGCCAGCGCCTCCATCTCGACCCCGGTCTGGCCGGTGGTTGCCGCCGTCGCGGTGGCGGTGACGTGGTCGTCGCCGACCTTCAGCGCGATGTCGATGCGGGTGAGGGGGAGCGGGTGGCAGAGCGGGATGAGGTCGCTCGTCCGTTTGGCGGCCATGATGCCCGCGACGCGGGCGACGGCGAGAACGTCGCCCTTCTTCATGGCGCCGGTGGCGATCGCGTGGGCGGCTTCGCGGGACATGGTTATGCGCCCGGTGGCGGTCGCCTCCCGCCGGGTCGCCGACTTGTCGCCGACATCGACCATGCGCGCGGACCCCATCGCGTCGAGATGGGTGAGGGTCATGCGACGAGCGCCCGGGTCGCGGCCTCGATATCGGGCTGTCGCATCAAGGCTTCGCCGATCAGGAAGCAGCGGATGCCCTGTTCGGCGAGCGTATCGAGATCGGCGCGGGTGGTGAGGCCGCTTTCGGCGACGAACGTGCAGTCGGGCGGTGCAAGCTTCGCCAGGCGTGCGCTGAGCGCGGTGTCGACGGTGAAATCGTGCAGGTTGCGGTTGTTGACGCCGATCAGGCGGGTGCGGAGGCGAAGCGCGCGGGCGAGTTCGGCCTCGTCATGCACCTCGACCAGGACGTCCATGCCGTGATCGACGGCGGCGGCCTCGCATTCGGCCATTTGCGCGTCGGACAGGGCCGCGACGATCAACAGGATTGCGTCGGCCCCCATCGCGCGTGCCTCGACCGCCTGCCACGGATCGACGGTGAAGTCCTTGCGCAGGCAGGGGATCGTGACGGCGGCGCGAGCGGCTTCCAGAAACGCGCCGGAGCCCTGGAACCAGCGTTCGTCGGTCAGGACGGACAGGCATGCCGCGCCGCCGGCCTGATAGGCGATGGCGTGCGCCGCGGGGTCGAAGTCGGCGCGGATCAGGCCCTTGGAAGGGCTGGCGCGCTTGATCTCGGCGATGAGGGCGTGGCCGATGCGCGCGTCGAGCGCGGCGCGAAAGCCGCGCGGCGGCGTCTGGTGCGCGATGCGAGCGGCAAGGTCCGTGTCGCTGGTTGCGGCGCGGCGGTCCGAGACCTCGGCATATTTGCCCGCGATGATGCGGTCGAGCACAGTCGTCATCGGTAGGCGATCCAGCGGGTCAGCAGGGCGTCGGCGTCACCGCGATCGAGTGCCTCGGCGGCGAGTTCGGCCCCGGTCGTAAGCGTCGGAGCGCGGCCGGCGAGCACCAGCGCGGCGGCGGCGTTGAGGAGGACGGCATCGCGGTACGCGCCACGTCCGCCGCGCAGCAGGGCCCGCAATGCCGCGGCATTGTGCGCGGGATCGCCGCCGCGGATCGCCGCGACCGGGTACGACGGTAGCTCGGCATCGGCGGGCG
>DASVUT010000052.1:0-4923 GCA_036386955.1 Sphingomonas sp.
CGCACGGTGGTGCGAGCGCCCCTGCCCGGCCGGGTCAACCGGGTCCTCGTCACCACGGTCGGAGGGGCGGTCGGGCCGGGGGCGCCCCTGGTCGAGATCGTGCCTTCGGAGGAGACATTGCTGGTCGAGACCATGGTCCGCCCGCAGGATATCGCCTGGGTGCGCATGGGCCAGAAGGCCAAGGTCAGCATCACCGCCTACGATCCGTCGATCTACGGCTCGCTCGACGGAGTGGTCACCGCCATCTCTCCCGACGCGACCCTGAACGAGAAGACGGGCGAGAGCTTCTACACGGTGCAGGTGCGGACCAGGAAGAACGCCCTCGAGAAGAACGGCCGGAAGATGCCGATCGGCACCGGCATGGTCGCCGACGTAAGCCTGCTCGGCGACAAGCGCACGATCCTCAACTACATATTGAGCCCGATAACCAAGCTGAGCGAAACCGCCTTCCGGGAGTGAACCGCTCCGGCAAAAAATAAAAATCTGGCAGCCGTCCCGCAACGGGCAAATGAGGCCATTGCGCACCCGTAATTTTAATGCCAGAAACGGATGTAACAGGGGGGATTATCGATGGCGGAACCGTTCCTTTCGGAAATCCGAATCATGTCGTTCGTTTTCGCGCCGAAGGGCTGGGCCTTGTGCAACGGCCAGCTCATGCCGATCAACCAGAACCAGGCCCTGTTCTCCCTGCTCGGCACGACCTTCGGCGGCGACGGGCGGGTGAATTTCGCTCTGCCCGATTTCCGCGGCCGGACGCCGATGCACGTCGGCAACAAGCACACTCTCGGCGAGAAGGGCGGCGAGCAGGCGGTGACGCTGACGATCGCGCAACTGCCGATGCACACGCACGTGTTCAATGGCACCAACAACAACGCAACTCAGCCGGGGCCGATGCCGAACAGCTCGAGCAATGCCTATGCCCGCGCCGGCAACCAGATGTACGGCGGCCCCGCGAACCTCGTCGCCATGGCACCGAACATGGTCAGCAACGTCGGCGGCAGCCAAGCGCATCTCAACATGCAGCCGTTCCTGACGCTTAACTTCTGCATCGCCCTTCAGGGCATTTTTCCGTCGCCGAATTGAGGGGGTCGAACCATGGCACAGCCTTATGTCGGTGAAATCAGGATGTTCGGGGGTAATTTCGCGCCCGCGGGATGGATGTTCTGCGAAGGGCAGCTCCTGCCCATCTCGGAGAATGAGACGCTCTTCCAGCTGATCGGGACCACCTATGGAGGCGACGGCGAGTCGACCTTCGCCCTGCCGGACATGCGCGGGCGGATTCCGATCCACCAGGGCAACGGCTTCATCCTCGCCGAAACAGGCGGCGCGGAAGAGATCACGCTCACGGCCAACCAGATACCGGTTCACAGCCACCCGATGCTGGCTACCGCCAACCTCGCCAGCGAATTCTCGCCAGGCGGCCAAGTTTTCGCCCAGCCTCAGGCGGTGGACGCCTATGTGACGTCGCCGCCGTTCGTGCCACTTTCACCGAACTCCTGCACGCCGGTCGGCGGCAGCCAGCCGCATACCAACTTCCAGCCGTATCTCTGCGTCGATTTCATCATTTCGCTGTTCGGGATCTTCCCGAGCCCAACCTAGGGGAGCTCCGGCATGGCCGATCCTTTCGTCGCCGAAATCCGCATCTTTCCGTTCAACTTCGCGCCCAAGGGCTGGGCGTGGTGCGACGGGCAGCTGCTGCCGCTTTCGCAGAATACCGCGCTCTTCTCGCTGCTCGGCACCACTTATGGCGGCAACGGCAAGTCGAACTTCGCGCTGCCGGACCTCCAGGGCCGCGCGCCGATGCATCCGGGGCAGGGGCCCGGCCTCAGCCTCCACGATCTCGGCGAGACCGGGGGAAGCGAGACGGTGACGCTCCTCGAGAGCGAGATACCCGCGCACGCGCACACGATTTTCGCGAGCACGGGCGCGGCCGACGAGGAAGGGTCCAAGAACCCGACCGGCGCGATACCGGGCGCACAGCAGGGCTCGAATGCGCTCTACACCGCGTTTGCGGCACCGGTGGCAACGGCGCCTCAGGCACTGGCGCCTGCCGGCGGCGACCAGCCGCACAACAACATGCAGCCCTATCTCACCTGTTACTTCTGCATCGCGCTGCAAGGGGTTTTCCCGCCGCGCGGCTAAGCGAACGACTTCGGGGAAAGGAAACGGGGTCTTTACGGCCCCGTTTCCTTGTGTTGCCCGTCCGCTTCTTGGGTCGCAATAGAGACCGGTCTAACTGGAAACTGCTGGCCACGTGGATTTTTGCGTGCCATACTAGATGCTTGGGGGCGGACTTGCGCGGGCGGGGCTTTGTGCCGCGACGCTCCGAGGCCCGAAGGGGGATCACATGACTGTTTCGTTCTCGATCACGCGCGCAACGACGCGTTTCCACGATTCCAACGGCAACGGAGTCAAGGATGCGGGCGAACGTGATTTCAGCGATTCCAACGGAAACGGCATCAAGGATGCGGGCGAGCTCGATTTCGATTCCGGTGAAACGGGCGTCTACGATCCGGGCGACATCCTCTACACCCGGATCAGCATCACCAATACCGGCGACCAGGCCGCGACCGGAGTGACGATCAGCGACAATTTCACCGGTTCGTCGTTCGTCGACGCCGGCAATCTGGCGTCCGCAACGCCCTTCCTGAACATCTCCCCAATCGCGCGCAACGACACGTTCGAGGCGATCGGCAACACCGTCCTTCGAGTCGGAACGGCCAATTCGATCAACGGCGGCGAATCGACCTTCTTCGCCGGGAACCTGACCACCAACGACATCGCCAGCCTTCCCGCCGACAGCATCCCCGGGTTGCAGACCGACGCCGTCACCAACGGCGTCTCCGTCAATGGCGGCAAGTTCAACATCTTCACCGACGGCACGTTCAACTACGTCAACGACGGCACCGACACGACGCTGACCACCGACAGCTTCAGCTACACCGTCCGCGACAAGGGGTTCGACGGCGTCTACAATACCGCCGACGACCTCACCAGCACCGCAAAGGTGACGATCACCTTCGCGGAGCAGTCGCCCGGCGTCGCCCACCGCGTGTGGTACGTCGACAGCAATGCCGCCCCGGGTGGCGACGGTACCTCGGCCAACCCCTTCCAGACCATGGCGACGATCAACGGAGTCACCGGCGACGGAACGACCGGCGACGATCTCGATAAGGCCGGCGAATTTATCTATGTCGAGAACGGCGGCGGAGTAGCGGTCACCGGACCGATCACGCTCGAGAACGGACAGCAATTGATCGGCGACGGCGCTGCGCTGATCGTCGCCGGAGTGACGCTGGCGACGGCGGGAGCCAACTCGACTCTGAACGCGGCGAGCGGAGCGATCGTAACACTGGCGAACGGCAACACCATCGCCGGACTCAATATCGGCGTCGGTGCCGGCGCGGCGAGCGGCATCACCGGCGCCGGCGTCGGCAATCTGACGGTCAGCAACGTCGCGATCAATGTGTTCGGACAGGCGCTCAGTCTCGCCGACGGCACCTTCCAGGGGACCGGCTTCACCTCCACCGACTCCGACAGCGGCACCACCAATGTGTCGCTCGTCAACATGAACGGCAGCGTCGCGCTCGGCACCGGCGCCCTTGCCGGCGCAACGACCGCGATCAACATCTCCAATACGAGCGGCGCGGCGGTGAATACCGGCCTCACCTATGGCGGCACGGTCACCCATTCCGGCACCGGGGCGCTGCTCAACGTCGACGGCGGCGCCCAGGGCCATACCGGCACCGTGGCGCTGACCGGCGCACTCACGGCCAGCGGCACCAGCAACGGCATGAATTTCGAGAATGCCGACGGCACCTATAGTTTCAACAGCGCGGCCGCGAGCACGCTCAGCGGCGCCAATGTCGGTATCGACATCGTCAGCAACACGGCCGGCAACGCGACCCAGGGCTCGTCGGGCAGCTTCACATTCGGCGACACGATGTCGATCGCCAGCTCCGGCGGCTCCGCCCTCGTCGTCACGGACAGCACGGCGGCGATCAACTTCGGCGCCGACGTGACTCACACAGGCAATTCCGCTGCGCTGGACGTCACCAACCATTCGACCGGCGTCTTCACCTTCCAGACGACGTCCAACTGGAACGTTACCAACGGCACCGGCCTTCAATTCTCGAACGCCGACGGCACCTACACGATGAGCAGCGCCAACGTGCTGAACGGCGGCGACGCAGGCATCGACATCGATACGGGATCCGGCGGCTCGTTCGCCTTCATCTCGAACACGTCGATCACCAATCCGACCGGCGACGCGCTCGTCATCGACAACAGCACGGCGACCGTCTCGTTCGGCGGCTCGATCACCGACAACAGCGGCCGGGTCGTCAACATCAACCAGCACGACACGACCAACAACATCACCTTCACGACGACGAGCTCGATCACCGCCAATGCCGGATCGAGCGGGATCCTCATCCAGGAGAGCAACACCGGCGGCATCATCGCCTTCAACGGCCAGGTGCAGCTTTCGACGACGACCCAAAACGGGGTCACGCTCACCAACAACGCGGGCAAGACCATCAATTTCGCCGCCGACGACAATGGCCTCGACATCACCACGACCACCGGCGGCGGCTTCGTCGCCAGCAACGGCGGCACGATCAACATCACCGATGTCGGGACGGGCAACGCCATCGCCTCGGTCGGCGGAGCCGCATTCAGTGCGACGGGCGGCACCACGATCGGCGCGCTCGGAGTCACCTTCGACAGCATCTCCGCCAATGGCGGGACCAACGGCATCGTCCTCAACGGCACCGGCTCGACCGGCGCCTTCACCGTGCTCGGCAACGGCACCACGGTCGGCTCGGGCGGCACGATCACCAACACCACCGGCGACGGCATCCTGCTCGTCAACGCCGCCGGAATCTCGCTCAACGGCATGATCATCTCTCATACCGGACAGCA
>DASVUT010000053.1:0-1970 GCA_036386955.1 Sphingomonas sp.
GCGACCACCAAAGCGGTCGCCCTTACCGTGGCGAGCGCGCGCTTGGTGCGATCGAGCAGGCAATCGACGACCGCTGCCTGAAACGAAGCCGCGATGTCCTCGGGCGCATGGTGGCCGACGGCACGCGCGACCGCGCTCTTCAGCCCGGCAAAGGAGAAATGCGGCTCGGGGGATCCTTTGAGCGGACGGGGCAGGGGAACGGCATCCGCCCGTCCGAGCGCCGCGGCCCGCTCCACCGCCGGGCCGCCGGGGAAACCCAACCCGAGCAATTTCGCCGTCTTGTCGAAGGCCTCGCCGACCGCATCGTCGATCGTCGTCGCCAACCGCCGATACCGCGCCACGCCCTCGACCAGCAGCAACTGGCAATGCCCCCCCGACACGAGCAGCAGAAGATAGGGAAATCGCAGGTCGGGATCGATCAGCCGGGGGCTGAGAGCATGCCCTTCGAGATGATTGACCGCGATCAGCGGCTTGCCCGCCGCATGCGCCAGCGCCTTGCCGGTCACCAGCCCGACCATGACCCCGCCGATCAGCCCCGGCCCAGCCGTCGCCGCCACCGCATCGACATCGGCCAGCGTGACGCCTGCATCGGTGAGCGCGGCGGCGATCAGCGGTTCGAGCGCCTCGACATGCGCCCGCGCCGCGATCTCGGGCACCACCCCGCCATAGGGCGCATGCGCGGCCTCCTGACCCGCCAGCCGGTGCGCGAGCACGCGGCGGTCGTCGGTCACCAGCGCGGCGGCGGTTTCGTCGCACGAGGATTCAAGGCCCAGGATCAGCATGGCGGCGGTCTAACCGTTCGCCCCGCGCTTGTCGAAGGCCGGCGGTTTCTGCATGCCCGGCGGTGATGAACGAGGCTTCGATAGGGTCAGGATTTGGCGTGCATGCACGTATGGCGCGCCGAGCGATCGTGTTGCGGCCCGAGCCGGGCAATGCGCGGACGGCCGATCGGCTGACGGCGGCCGGGGTAGAGCCGGTACGATGGCCCTTGTTCAAGGTGGTGCCGGTTGCATGGGCGTTGCCGGACGTCAAGCGCTTCGACTCGCTGCTCGTGACCAGCGCGAATGCGATCCACCATGCAGGCGCAGGGCTGGCAAGGCTGCGGCATCTCCCCGTCGCGGCGGTGGGCGGCCGAACCGCAGACGCGGCGCGTGCGGCGGGCTTGGATGTGGCGGTCATAGGGGACTCGGATGCCGCAGCCGCCATGTCGCTCGCCCGCGCGGCGGGGCTCGCGCGTCCCTTGCATCTGGCGGGACGCGATCACCGCGAAACCGATGCGGAGACGGTGGTCGTCTATTCGAGCGACCCGGTCGCGGTGCCGTCGGGTGCGATGGCGGTGGCGCTGGACAGCATCGCCTTGCTCCACTCGCCGCGCGCGGCGCGCCGTTTCGGGGCGCTTCTCTCCCGTGACGGTGTTGATCGATCGCGCGTCGGCGTGGCCGCGCTGAGCCCGGCGGTGCTGGCGGCGGCGGGCGATGGGTGGGCGTTCACCCTGGTGGCGAGCACGCCCGACGACGCGGCTCTGGTCGCACTGGTTGCCCACGCAGGTGATTGACCGTTCGCCCGTGCTTGCGGATAAGCAGCCGATGGACAAACCGCAGACCGTGACGCGCGCGTCCCGACGGGGCCTGGTGGCGCTGATCGCGCTCGCGTTCGTCGCCGGGCTGACGTTGATGGGCTATGCCGCCCGGCGGTGGAAATGGTTCGAGCCCGCGCCCGTCGCCGCGGCCGCGGCCGCGCCCGTCGCGCCGATCGTCATGGCACCCGCGCCAGCGCCCGTGCCGGTCACGCAGGTGATTGGCACGATCGACCCGGCTACGCTCGCCACGCGCGAGGCGGCGCTGGCCGGCCAGCTCGCCGCGCTGGAGGCGCGCACCGCCGCCGTGACGACCGATGCCGCCGCGGCGGGAACGCAGTCGGCCCGCGCCGAAGCACTGCTCGTCGCGGTCGCCGCGCGCCGCCAGATCGAG
>DASVUT010000054.1:0-1918 GCA_036386955.1 Sphingomonas sp.
CTCGCCCGCCGGCACCAGATACGCACTCCGCGTCGCCAGCACCCGCCACCGCCGCCCGCCGCGCTCCACCTCCGCGACGCACAGATCGCGGCTGCACCGTGCGCCCTGTGTCTCCTCCAGCACCAGCGGCTCACCGTCCACGCCGCCATTCTCCGCCAGCATCGACCGCGTATCATCCCCCGCCCGGTCGCGCAGCAGCGCCAGCCCCTCCCCCGTGCGGATCGCCAGATGCCGCCCATCGCCCGTCACCAGCAGGTCGGGCGCCGGGGTCGCCACTGCCCAAACGGCTCCTGCCGCGATCGGCACCAGCCCCCAACGCCGCCATGGCATCCGCCACAGCGCCAGCCAAAGCCCGCCCGCCACCATCGCCGCAAAGGCTCCCCCCGGCATCGCGGGCACCGCCGCCACCGACCCCGGCGCAGCGGCCACCAGGTGCGCCAGCACGAGCAGCCCCGCCAGCGCCTTGCCCGCCAGCCACCACAAGGGTCCGCCAAGCCCCACCATGTCGAACACCAGCGCTGCCGCCTCCAGCGGCATGATGACGAACGTCGTCAACGGGATCGCGATCAGATTGGCCAGCGCGCCGTACAGCCCCGCCTTGTGGAAGTGGAACACGGCGATCGGCATCAGCGCGATCTCCACGGACAGCCCGGTCAGCAGCAGCGACCCGACCCCGCGCATCGCCCCCCGCCCCCAGCCGTCATCCCGCGGCCCGAACCACGCCTGCACGCGCGGATGTTCGTGCAGCGCGACGATCGCCACGATCGCGGCGAAGGACAGCTGGAAGCTGGGCCCCACGATCGCCTCGGGCCATAACAGCATGACCAGCACCGCGCCCGCCGCCACCAGCCGCAACGTCACCGCCTCGCGTCCCATCGCCAGCGCTGCCAGCACCAGCAGTGCCGCGACGCAACTGCGGATCGTCGGCACCTCGGCCCCCGTCAGCCAGGTATAGCCGAGCGCCGCCACCGCCCCAGCCGCCGCCGCGACCAGGGGCAATCGCACGCGCGACGCCAACCACGGGCTCAGTGCGAGCAGCTTGAGCACCACCAGCATCACGCCCGCAACCACGGCAGTGATGTGCAGCCCGCTGACCGACAGCAGATGCGCCAGCCCGGCACGCCGCATCGCCTCGGCATCCGCTTCGCCGATCGCGCCTTCATCGCCCGTCACGAGCGCCGCCGCGATACCGCCCGCGCTTCCCTCCAGCCGCTGGTTGATGTGCGCCGTCAAGGTCCGCCGCAGATCGCCACCCGGCCGCCCCGCGCGCAGCACCTCGACCGGCGCGAACCCGCGTCCGGTCGCCCCCAGCCCCGTGAACCACGCCACCCGCGCGAAGTCATATGCGCCCGGCACCGACGGCGGCGGCGGCGGCATCAACCGCGCGCGCAACCGCACGACCGCACCCGCGCCCAGTCCGGCGGGCACGTCCCCCTCGGCCAAATTGACGCGGACCCGCCGCGGCAGCGCGCCGCCACCCGTCGAAATGGTCACCCGCACCAGTTCGCGCGCAGGCAGCGGCTCGACCCGCTCGGCGAGTCCCTCGACAACGACCACCGCCGGGCGCGTCAACACCGGCGCCGCCACCCGCTCGGCACGCGACCACACCAGGCACAACCCGATCAACGCCGCGAAGCCGCCGATCGCCACCGCGCGCGGCCCCCGCCCGCCTCGTCCGATCGACATCGCTCCCAGCGCAATCGCCGCGAACACCAGCCCCGCCACCATCCACCAGCGCGGCGTCGGCAGCAGGAACCATGCCGACACGCCTGCCCCCAGCGCGACCGGCAACCACAGCGGCAATTGGTCGCGTTCGGCCTCCAGCCGCCGCTCCACGGCATCGCGAACGCGCGCGAGTTGGCGGCGCGTGGGGTGCATGCTAGGCGCGGCCGCGATACTCGCCATCGAGTCAGAAGTC
>DASVUT010000055.1:0-44309 GCA_036386955.1 Sphingomonas sp.
CGCCGGTCGTCGGTCGGTGCAGTCGGTCCCGACGAACGGCTGATAGCGGCGCTGGGGCGTACCGCGTCGCCTGGCGCGGCGCCGGTCAGCGCGATCGGGATCGAGGCCGCGTTGGGAGCGATGGCACCTGCGTCCAAGCTCGCGATCGCGGCCGATCTCGACTGCTGGCTTGACTGGTGCGGGGGCGAGCACCGGTGCCCGTTCCCCGCCGACGCGGAGGACCTGGTGCGCTATCTGCGCGCGCTCGAGGCGGATGGGCGCAAGCCCGCGACGCTCGCGCGCCGGATCGCGAGCCTGGCCAGCGCGCACCGGATGCTGGGGCACGACACGCCGGCAACGGCCGCGCCGATGGTGCGTCACGCACTTCGCGCTAACAGGCGCCGGCATGGCGCCGCGCAGCGCCAGGCCGCGCCCCTGCGGTTCGGCGGGTCGATGGGCGTCGTGGGTGGGTTCACGATCGCGGCGATGTTGGACGCATGCGCGGGCGATCTGCAGGGCGTTCGCGACGCCGCGCTCTTGTCGGTCGGCTATGATGCAGGCTTGCGCGTCGGCGAGCTCGTCGCGGTCCAGGTCGGCGATCTGCGGCCGCAGCCGGACGGGTCGGGCCTCCTCCATCTGCCGCGATCGAAGACCGACCAGGAGGGCATGGGCGCTTGGGGCTGGCTGTCGCCCGACACGATGCGCCGCGTGGGCGCCTGGCGCGCAGACAGCGGCGTGAGCGACGGCGTGCTGTTCCGCCGCGTCGGGATCGATCGCCGGCGCGCGCGCGCGAAGCAGATCGCGGATGCACGCTGGACCGTCGAGGGTGCGAGCGAAGGCGACGCCGCGGCCGCGACCATGCTGGTGACCTACACCGTGGGCGACCGCGCGCTGACCCGCCAGGGGGTGACGGGCATCTATCGCCGCATCGCGCTGACCGCGGTCAGGCTGGGGTTCGTGCAGGTGGCGGCGGGCGAGCTGGACGCGGCGATCGCGGCCATCTCCACGCACAGCCTGCGCGTGGGACTGACGCAGGACCTGTTCGCCGCGGGCGAGGATGGGACGGGGATCGCGCTGGCGCTGCGCTGGTCGTCGCCCTCGACGGCGCTGCGTTATGGCCGGCAGCTCCAGGTGCAGCACGGCGTCGCCGCGCGCGTCTTGTCGCGGGTCCGGTCGTGACGACATGTAGGAATGTCGACACGCCTACATGTGGGCCTACTGGCCTATGACCGGGCGGGCGACGATCGCGGATAGCGACGGGTCGTCCGATCGCCCTATCGCGACGAAGCGCCGGCCCGCGACACGCAGCGAAAGCCGATATGGCTGGTCGAGCTGTCGATCGCCTGGGCATGACGCGCCGCGGGGCGGTAACGCTGACAATAATTGGCGGCGCAGAGATGCGATCCTCCTTTGAGGGCCTTGCGCCCGATCCGGGGTCCCGGCGCGCCTGGTTCGATGCTGGCGCCAAGCGTGGTGCCGCGCGGGTTGGAAGCGGCGCAGCAATCGTTTCGGACCTTGGATCCCGACGCGATGCCGTACCAGTCGCGCGTCCATTCCCAGATGTTGCCGATCATATCGTACAGCCCGTATCCATTGGCGGGATATTGACCAACGGGTGTCGTGCGGTCGTCGCCGTCCGACGTCAGTTTGGCAAAGGGAAACAAGCCTCGCCAATAATTGGCCAGGACCGAACCGCCGGGTTCCAGCGCGTCACCCCAGGCATAGTCCGCGCCATCAAGGCCACCGCGCGCGGCATATTCCCACTGCGCCTCGGTCGGCAGTGCCTTGTTCGCCCATCTGGCATAGGCCTCGGCATCGGCATAAGCGACATGCACGACCGGGTGATCCATGATGGCGTCGATGCCGCTGTCGGGACCAAGCGGATGACACCAATCGGCTCCCGGCACGAACGCCCACCACAGGCTATGATCATATAAGGGCACGGGCGCGTTGGTCGGCCGGAACACCAGCGATCCCGCGACGGCTTGATCCGGATCGATGCCGTATAATGCGGCGTCGGGAGGTATCTGCGCCACGGTGCGATACCCGGTCGCGGCGATGAAGGCCGCGAACTGCCGGTTGGTGACGGGGTGACGATCGATCCGGAACGCATCGACCCGGACGCGACGGCATGGGCGCTCCTCCTCATAGAAACGCTCCGAACCCATGGTGAAGATGCCGCCGGGCACCAGAACCATGTCCTGGAATGCCCCGCGCGGCGGGGGCGGCTCGCTTTGTCGTGCTCGCGGGAAGCGTTTCATAAGCGGGTGCCTATCAAGCATGACGGAGCCTATCCACCGCCGGGCGCGCTTTGCCTCCGACCGCCTGGGCGATAGGGATAGGCGGAACCGGTTCCGACCGGCATGGGCGGAGGTTTCGATGACGCACCGGGTGCTGAGCCTGCTGACAACCGCGCTGACCGCGCTGGTCGCGCCGGCGATCGCGCGGACGGATGTACCGCCGCGCCCGCCGGCCCCTGCCCGCATGGCGCAGGCAGCCCGTCCAAACGTGATCGTCATCCTGGCCGACGATATGGGGTTTTCGGATGTCGGGTCCTATGGCGGCGAGATCGCGACCCCGCATCTCGATGCCCTTGCCGCGGGCGGCATTCGTTTCACGCAATTCTACAACAGCGCACGGTGCAGCCCGTCGCGGGCCGCGCTGATGACGGGGATCTATCCGCATGAGGCGGGGATGGGGCATCTGGAGGGCACTGCGGAGCCGACATCGCGCGGGCTGCGGGGCAGGCTTTCTGACCGGGCGGTGACGATCGCGCAGGTGCTGAAGCCGGCGGGTTATTTCACCGGCATGGCGGGCAAATGGCATCTGGGCACGGCGCCGGAAACATCGCCACCCGCCCGGGGTTTCGATCGATCGATCACCCTGCCCGGAGGAATCTATTTCCGCGATCAGCCGACCACCAGAAAGGCCGCGATCGACGGAAAGAGGGTCCCGCTGACGTCTCTGCAGGTTGGCCCGAACGGGTGGTACGGCACCGATCTTCTCGTCGACTGGACATCGCGTTTCGTTCGGGAAGCGGGTGACCGGCGCCAACCCTTCTTCCTCTATCTCCCCTTCGTCGCGCCTCATTTCCCGGTCATGGCACCGGCGGACGAGATCGCCCGCATCAAGGGCAGATACAGGAGCGGCTGGGACGCGCTGCGCGCCGCGCGGCTGGCACGGCAAAAGACCCTGGGCCTGATCGATCCGCGAACGAAGCTGCCCCCGTTGCTCGACGAGAATTATGATTGGAACCGCCTGTCGTCTGCCGACAAGGAGCGGTTCGACACGATGATGACGGTCTATGCCGCCGCGATCACTCGGATGGACCGGGCGATCGGCAGGCTGGTCGCGGATCTCGCGTCGCGGGGCGAGCTCGACAACACGCTGATCCTGTTCATGTCCGACAATGGCGGCACCGCCGAAGGCGGGCCCGATGGTCGCACGATCGGGTCTCCGCTGGGGGGAGCGACATCGACCCTGATGACGGGGCTGAACTGGGCCACGCTGCAGAATGCGCCGTTCCGATATTTCAAGAGCTTCACGCACGAAGGCGGCATCGCGACACCGCTGATCGCCCACTGGCCCAAGGGTATCGCGACCGCGATGCGCGGCACCCTGGTGCGCGATCCGGGACATCTTATCGACGTCATGCCGACGGTCGTCGCGCTCAGCGGCGCATCCTATCCGGCCAGATACGGCGCGCACGCGATCCTGCCGATGAAGGGTCGCAGTTTCGCGCCGGCCTTTACGGGCCAGAGGCTGACGCGCGGCGAGCCGATCTTCTGGGAGCATGAGGGCCACCGCGCCATTCGTGACGGCCAATGGAAGCTGGTGGCGCGGCGCGGCATGCCGTGGGAGCTATATGACATGACCGTCGACCGGACGGAAACGCGCGACCTGGCAGGGGCGGACCCGGTCATCGTCCAGCGTATGGCCGGGCAATGGGACGCCTGGGCCGCGCGGTCGTTCGTCGATCCGTGGCAGGGCAAGGAGAATGCCGGCGTGTTCAAGGGCAGGCTGGAGGGCGGAGGATGGCGGAGGCGGACGCTTGCCGGGCTCGCTCTCCTCGTCACCGCGATCACCGCCCTGTTGGCGGTCCTATGGTGGCGACGGCGAACGGTCGCCGCATAGGACCAGGCATCAGCAACGGCGCGCGCCCAGGCGCTTGCGCGCTACCGCCGGGTCTTCGAACAGGTCGCGAATGGCGCGGCGTTTGAACGCGTTCCACCAGCGTTGCCACCGGTGTTCGGCCGCGTCGTGGAGCATGTGGCAACGCTGACACAGCGCCGCCAGATTGGTCGCGGTATTGTTGCCCGGATCGTGATCGAGATGCGCGCAGGCAAGGACCACATAGGTCGTCCGCACCGCGCCGAGCACGAAGCGGGCACGGATGGTGCGGCCGCGATCCGAGCGCCAGCACCGCGCCTCGGCATCCCACCAGCGACCGTCACCCAGATGTGCGACGAAGCGGCAATGGGGTCTCGCGCACCGTTCGCACCGTGCGCCGGCGCGGCCGAACCGGATCTGCGCGGATAACTGCGCCCAGTCGATGGGGTAGAACCAGCGATTGTCGGGGTGGATCGGCACCCTAACTCTATGAGTCAGGTGCGATCCGAACAAAAGGGGGAAAAGGGGTGAGTATCCGCTTTGGCCGGATGCTCACCCCTTTGCCGATCAGATGGTGCTGTTGGGCACCGTCAGGATCAGGTCGCTCGGCAGGAACGGGTTGGTTCCGAGCGCAACCGTGAAGTCGGCCACGCCGTCGCCATTAACATCGCCCGCCAGGAAGGTGTTGCGCCCTTCGGTATAGGCACGCAGCTCACCTGCGGCACCCGAGAACGCGCGCGTGCCGACATAGGTGAAACCCTGCTGACCATCGGCATTGGTGTTGCCGTCGATCGCCGAGAAATCGAGCTTGTCCTCGCCGCGGCGGAAATCGATGATCGTGTCGCGCGAACCGTCGCTTTCGGTGAACACGAACACGTCGCGCCCGCTGCCGCCGGTCAGCGTGTCCGCGCCGGCCCCGCCGATCAGCCGATCGGCGTCAGTGCCGCCGATCAGCACGTCGGCGCCGGCTCCGCCGATCAGCACGTCGGCACCCGCGCCGCCATCGAGCCGATCGCTATCCGCGCCGCCATCGAGATTGTCGTCGCCCACGCCGCCAAACAGCGTGTCGGCACCGGCATCGCCGAACAAAGCATCAACGCCGTCATCACCATTGAGCGTGTCGTTGTCGATGCCGCCATTCAGGCGATCGTTGCCGTCACCACCAGAGAGGACGTCGGCACCCACACCGCCGTCGAGCGAGTCGTTGCCCAGGCCGCCCAGCAGCCGATCGTTGCCGGCATCGCCCGTGATGGTGTCGTTGCCCGCATTGCCGGTCAGCACATTGTCGACGCCGTTGCCGATGATCCGGTCGTTGCCCGAACCGCCCACCGCATTCTCGATCGTCGCGCCGTAGGCGATGCCGACATTGTCGGTCATCCGTGCGCCATTCTCATCGCGGTTCGCCAGCGCCGCCTTGTTGCCGTTGAAGGTCGCCAGCGATGTCGGCGCGTAACCGAGCAAGGCACGGTTGGCGTTGATCTGTTCGAGCGTCAGCGCCATCGCCTCCGCCTTGGTCAGCCCGCCGATGCTGGAGAGCGAGCCCGCGTTGAGGTTGATCTCCTGATTGGTGGCATAGCCCGACGCATCGAGCGTATCGATGCCACCGGCATCCCAGATCGTCACGGTTGGCGCACGGGTAGCGCTGAAGTCGAACACTTCCTTGCCGGCGGTGCTGTTGAAGCCATAGGTCGTGTCGCCGGTGCGCGTGGTCGTATCGACGCCGTACATCTTCTGCACGGCCAGGATGTCGTGGATCATCGGCGTCCCGCCATAAGCGACACCCATGACGCTCCAATCGAAATCCCGCGCGCCGATGTCGCGCGGGAGCCAATAGGACATGATCGAATAGTTCAGCGCATCCTGATAATATTCGGCGCCATTGGCGTAGGTCTGCGAAAAGCCGGGCGCGAAATTATAATTACCGGGGTGCGACAGGCCGATGGCGTGGCCAATCTCGTGGGTCAGCGTGCTGATCCCGTAACCGCCGGGCCGGAACTGAAAGTTGCTCGCCTGGCTCGCCGAGATCCAGACGTCGCCGGCAAGCCCTGCGATCTGGTTGCCGTAATACTCCGCCAGTGCCCCGCCCGGACCGAAGTCTCCGGTCGGAAGATAGGCATAGGCCTGGGTTTGCGGTGCGCTGGCGAGATTGCCGAAATTGATATCGGCCAGGTCCGAGCTGGTTTCACGAAAGCTGACCGCGGCGACATCGTCCCAGAACCCGATCGCCAGACGCGTGGCGGTGCGCTGTGCCGTGTTGAAGGCGGCGAAGTTGAAATATTCCTCGAACGCGGTCAGCCGCCCGGTTCCGGGATCGGTGAAGACATAGCCGTTGCGGAACAGGCTGGCCTGATTCTCGTGGAAGCCGAAGTTGATGACCTTCGTGTCGCCGCCGCGCTGCAGCAGGTCGTTGGGGCCGTTGCCATATTGGCCACCCGTGCGATTCAGATAATCGGCGATCTGATCGGGGGTCCAGATCGGCTTGCCATTGGCGGCAGTGGTGCCGCCGCGATCGTCGACCGAGGCGCCTTCGCCGACCACCGTTCCATTATCCGCCTCATCGGCGAGGCGCACGACGCGGCCCGAGCACAGGGCGCACCCGCACCCTGCCAGGCTGCCATGCTGGGTCGGTTCAATCTCCGCCTGAATTTCGGCGTTGGCGTACAGAATTGGCCTCATGTCAGTCCCCTTTGGCGTGGCCATTCCGGCCTGTGATATGGATCAGTGGATCGGGCGCGGCCCTGGTCGGCCGCGCCATGGCAGGATCTGCGACAGCGGAACCGACAGCGCGGCGTCGAGCTGTGCGTCGTTTGCCCCGGTCGGCATCGCGCGCGGCTCGGCCCCGAACAACAGCCCGGTTCCTTCGGCGTTACGATAAGGCCGGATCGATACCGCCATCATCCCCGCGGTGCCGCGGGTGGAGGCGTGGACGAGCAACGTGATCGTGCTCGCATCGAACATCTGCGGATCGCCGATCGATACCGCCGCAATCGGAACCGGCGCACCGGCCGCGGCAAGCGCGCGGACCCGGGCGCAGAGCCGATCATGGAGCACGCCCGTATCGACGCCGCGATCGGTGTTGACCAGGCAGGTGACGCCGACCCGGGTTACGCCGCGCCACAGCGCCGTCGGGGTGTCGGCCGATACAGGCGTGGCGATCGTCAGCGCGGCAACCGCCAGCGCGCCGATACCACTCCCTGTCCGATCCCCTGCCATGGCGTACGGGCCCATGCCTTTTTCTGAAGAAGGTCATGGTTGAGTAATATTCACCGCAACGTCAACAGCTTTCGTTTGTTCCCGGAAAAGAAACCTCGAAAAAAGAGGGGCTTCGCCAGTTGTGGAGTGTCACGCGATGGGTGCGCCAAAGAAAATGGGCCGCCGCGTCGCCGCGACGGCCCGTTATCCGGATGCTTGAAGGTTAAGCGCTTACATGATCGCGACGAATGGATCGAGCGGTGCCGGTTCCGGCGTTGCCGCAGGCGCCACCGCGTTCTCCGTGACCGCGAACGAGTCTTCGGTCACCGTGGGATCGGTGGTGGTGACCGTGAAGAACTCGTCGGGGATGTCGTCACCATTGGCATCGTAGCTGAACAGGAACTGCCCCCCGCCCACGCCCACGATCTCGACGATGGTCCCGCTGATGAAGATCTCATCCCCGGTCGCATAGTCGGTGATCGTGTCGCCGTTGCCGGCATAGAAGTCGTCGTCCCCAGCACCGCCGGTCAGGGCATCGGCACCGTCGCCACCGACCAGCGTGTCGGCCCCGTCACCCCCGTTCAGCGTGTCGTTGCCGGCTTCACCGAACAGCATGTCGTTGCCGGCCTCGCCATTCAGCGTGTCGAGACCCTCGCCGCCGAACAGCATGTCGGCCTCGGTCCCGCCGCTCAGCGAGTCGTTGCCCACACCGCCGAACAGCTGATCGGTCCCAGCATTGCCGTTCACCGTGTCGTTGCCGGCATTGCCCAGCAGGACGTCGGCACCGTTGCCACCGGAGATCAGGTCATTGCCTTCGTTGCCGTCGATCCGGTCGTCACCGTCACTGCCGTTCAGCGTGTCGTTGCCGTCGTCGCCACGCAGCGAGTCGTTGCCGATGTTGCCGATCAGGATGTCGTCGCCAACACCGCCGAACAGCCGGTCGTCGCCGATGCCGCCGTTCAGCGTGTCGTTGCCGTCACCGCCGCCCAGCGAGTCGTTGCCGTCCTCGCCCGAGAGCAGATCGCCGCCTGCGCCACCATCGAGCCGGTCATTGTCACCGCCGCCGAACAGGAAGTCGTTATCGGCCCCGCCAAGAAGCGTGTCGTTGCCAAGACCACCCGCCAGCGTGTCGATGCCGCCTTCGGTGTCGAGCAGCATGTCGTCGCCGTCGCCGCCGCCGAGCTGGTCGTTGCTCGCGCCGCCATCGATCGTGTCGTTGCCGCCACTTCCTGTCAGCGTGTCGTTGCCGGTACCGCCGACCAGGAAGTCGTTGCCCGCGCCGCCGTCGAGCCTGTCATCGCCATCATCGCCGGACACCGTGTCGTCGCCGTCGCTGCCGAGCAGCGTGTCGTTGCCGATGCCGCCGACCAGGGTGTCGTTGCCAGCGCCGCCGTCCAGCGTGTCGTTGCCGTCGGTGCCGCCGTCGAGCGCGTCGTTGCCCTCGCCACCGACCAGGCTGTCATTGCCCGTGCCGCCGTCCAGCGTGTCGTTGCCACCGGCACCCAGCAGCGTGTCGTTGTCGGCTCCGCCGGCCATGCTGTCATTGCCGTTGCCACCGATCAGCGAGTCGTCGCCCGCATCGCCGATCAGCGAGTCGTCGCCATTGGCGCCGAGCAGCGTGTCGTTGCCGATCCCGCCGTTCAACGTGTCATCGCCCGTGTCGCCGCTCAGCAAGTCGTTGCCCGCACCGGCCAGGAAATTGTCGTTGCCGGCACCCCCCGACAGATTGTCATTGCCCACGCCGCCGACCAGGAAGTCGTTGGCATTGCCGCCGGTGATGGTGTCGTCACCCTCGCCGGCGTTGAAGTAATAGGAACGATCGGCCTGGACCGCGGTCTGCGTGTCCGCTCCATTCGTGCCCAGCGTCACGACCTGGAACTGGTCGCCGCGCGGTGCGCCGCCCGTGTCACGGACGTCGAACGTCTGCCCTTCGCCGGCGACGAAGGTGATGCCTTCGTCGTCGAACCGGCTTTCCAGACCCGTCAGGGTGTCCATGCCGTCCTCGGCCTGGAGACGGACGTTCGGGAGGCCGTCCCCTGCGGAAGCGGAGGTGTCGAGGGCATTGCCGTTGCCGACGCCTGCGCTGGTGAAGGTCAGGCGGATCTGACCTGCCGCGCCCGACACGAGCACGACATCGTCGCCCGCGCCCAGATCGACGGTGTCGCTGCCATCGGTTGTGACGTTGAACAGCGCCTGATCATTGCCTTCGCCGCCCGAAAGCACGTCATTGCCGCCGCCGCCCAACAGGCTGTCATTGCCCAAGCCACCAGTCAGGCCGTCATTGCCCGCGCCGCCGACCAGGAAGTCGTTGCCGTTGCCGCCCGTGACGGTGTCGTTCCCCATGCCGGCGTTGATGTAGTAATTCAGCGTCTCGCCGGTTTCGTCGAACACGTCGCCCGCGATCGTGCCGAGCGAGACGACCTGGAACTGGTCGCCACGCTGTGCGCCGCCGGTGTCGCGCACGTCGAACGTCTGACCGCTGGTCGATACGAAGGTGATGCCTTCGTCGTCGAAGCGGCTGACCGGGCCTGTCAGCATATCGCTGCCGTCCTCGGCCGAAAGGCGAACGTTGGGAAGGTTGTCGCCATTGGGGGTCGAGGTGTCGAGCGGGTTGCCGTTGCCGACGCCCGCGCTGGTGAAGGTCAGGCGAACCTGCCCGCCCGTCGTGCCCGATGCGCCCGAGACGATGACCTCGTCGTCGCCCGCGCCCAGATCGACCGTATCGGCCCCATGGGTCGCCACGTTGAAGACGAGGTCGTCATCGCCGTCGCCGCCGGTGATGCTGTCGTTGCCCACGCCGCCTTCGAGCGTGTCGTTGCCGCCACCCCCGTTCAGCGTGTCGTTGCCGTTGCCGCCGACCAGGCTGTCATTGCCCAATCCGCCATCGACGAAATCGTCGCCATCGGCGCCGCGCGCGATATCGTCGCCATCGCCTGCGACCAGGCTGTCATTGCCATTGCCGCCGTTCAGCGAGTCCGCGCCGCCGTCGCCGATCAGCGTGTCGTCGCCATTGGCGCCCAACAGCGTGTCGTTGTCGGCCCCGCCACTCAGCGAGTCGTTGCCGACACCGCCGTCGAGCGTGTCGTTGCCCGCACTGCCCAGCAGCGTGTCGTTGCCGTCGAAACCGATCAACGTGTCGTTGCCGGTACCACCGTCCAGGCTGTCATTACCGGTGCCGCCATCGAGCGTGTCGTTGCCGCCATTGCCCGTGATGGTGTCGTTGCCCGCGCCACCGAACAGGCTGTCGTTCCCGTCCTGGCCTATCGGCATGATGACAATCGGCCCGACGAGTATATCGTTGCGGCCCGGCGCCTGCGCTGCCTGGCGGGTGTTCGGGTTGAAGACAAACCCATCGCCATTGTCGCCGACGATCACGTCGTTGCCGTCGCCGCCATCGGCCGTATCGTTACCCACGCCGCCGATGATGCTGTCATTGCCCAGACCGCCCAGCAGGCTGTCATTGCCGTTGCCGCCATCGAGCGTGTCGTTGCCGTCTTCACCGGTCAGGCTGTCATTGCCTTCCCCGCCGATCAGATTGTCGTTGCCGGCCCCGCCTAACAGCGTGTCGGCCTCCGTACCGCCATCGAGCGTGTCGTTGCCGTTCCCGCCGTTGAGCGTGTCGTTGCCCGAACCGCCCAACAGGCTGTCATTGCCTTCGCCGCCCGACAGCGTGTCGTTGTCGGCTCCGCCAGACAGCGTGTCGTTGCCGGCATCGCCCGACAGCGTGTCGTTGCCAGCATCGCCCAGCAGGTTGTCATTGCTATCGCCGCCCGACAGCGTGTCGGCCTCCGTGCCGCCATCCAGCGTGTCGCTGCCGAGCCCGCCTGCCAACGTGTCGTTGCCGGCTCCGCCGACCAGCGAGTCGTTGTCGGCGCCGCCATCGAGACTGTCGTTGCCCGCATCGCCGAACAGCGTGTCGTTGCCCGTCTCGCCAAAGGCCGTGTCGTCACCCATGCCGCTGTTCACGAGGTCGTTGCCGGTGCCGCCGACCAGCGAGTCGTTGCCGAAGCCGCCGACCAGCGTGTCGTTGCCGTCGCTGCCCTGCAGCGTGTCATTGCCCTCGCCGCCGCTCAGCGAATCTTCGCCTGCGCCGCCGTCGAGCGTGTCGTTGCCCGAACCTGCGATCAGCGTGTCATTGCCCGCGTTGCCGAACAGCGTGTTGGTGCCGTTGTTCGCGTCGAGCACGTCATTGCCCTCGCCACCGGCCAGCGTGTCGTTGCCGTCGCCGCCCGTCAGCGTGTCGTTGCCCTCGCTACCGCTGAGCGAGTCATTGCCTGCGCCCCCATCGAGCGAGTCGCTGTCGGCGCCGCCATCCAGCGTGTCATTGCCCGCTTCGCCGAACAGCGCGTCATTGCCTGCGCCGCCCACCAGCGAGTCATTGCCGTCGCCGCCGCCTAGCGTGTCGTTGCCCGCACCGCCATCCAGCGTGTCGTTGTCGGCATCGCCTTCGATCAGGTCGTTTCCATCGCCGCCCGACAGGCTGTCATTGCCCGCACCGCCGCTGAGGAAGTCGATGTCCGCGCCGCCATTGGCCGTGTCGTTGCCCGCGTCGCCGGTCAGGGAGTCACGGCCTTCACCGCCGTCCAGGCTGTCATTTCCTTCGCCGCCGTTCAGCGTATCCTCACTATCGGCACCGACGAGCGTGTCGTTGCCTTCGCCACCAGTCAGCGAGTCCCGGCCTTCGCCCCCGTCCAGATCGTCATTGCCCAGGCCACCGGTCAAGCCGTCATCGCCGGCTCCGCCGGTGATCGTGTCGTTGCCGTCGTCGCCGGTGACGATGTCGTCGCCCGCTTCGCCGTCCAGGCTGTCATTGCCGGTGCCGCCGGTGATCGTGTCGTTGCCGTCGAAGCCGAGCACGATGTCGTCGCCGTCGCCGCCGACCAGGCTGTCATTGCCTTCGCCGCCGTCGATCAGGTCGTTGCCCGCGCCACCATCGATTGTGTCGTCGCCGCCGACGATCTCGTCGGTGTCGTCGAACGGAGAAACATCGCCGAACAGATCGTCGGCTCCGTCGCCGCCTTCGACCGTGTCGTTGCCCAGGCCGCCGAAC
The DNA here is from genome assembly GCA_036386955.1 of Sphingomonas sp. GTDB lineage: Bacteria > Pseudomonadota > Alphaproteobacteria > Sphingomonadales > Sphingomonadaceae > Sphingomonas. The sequence goes on from DASVUT010000055.1 coordinate 12,332, forward strand.
ACCGTATCGTTGTCGGCGCCGCCGACCACGCTGTCATTGCCCAGGCCGCCATCGACGAAATCCTCGCCCGCAGCACCGCGCGCGATGTCGTCGCCTTCGCCGCCGTCCAGATTGTCGTTGCCGTTGCCGCCGCTCAGCGAATCCGCGCCCGCGCCGCCCCGCAGGATGTCGTCGCCATTGGCACCCAGCAGCGTGTCGTTGCCGGCGCCGCCCTCGATCAGGTCATTGCCGATACCGCCGTCGATCAGGTCGTTGCCGTCACCCCCACCCAGCGTGTCGTCACCGCCCTCCACGTCGCGCAGCACATCGTCGCCCGCACCGCCGTCAACGCTGTCGTTGCCCGTGCCGCCATCGACCGTGTCGTTATCGGCGCCGCCGTCGATCGTGTCGTCGCCCGTGCCGCCGATCAGGCTGTCATTGCCCGTATCGCCATTGATCAGGTCGTTGCCGTCGGCGCCGCGCAGCGTGTCGTTGCCTTCGCCGCCGCCCAGATCGTCATTGCCGTTGCCGCCGATCAGCGAATCGTCGCCCTCCTGGCCGCGCAGCGTGTCGTCGCCATCGGCACCCAGGATCGTGTCGTTGCCTTCATTGCCTTCGATGGTGTCATTACCGGTCCCGCCGTCGAGGAAATCGGCGCCTGCCAGCCCGCGGATCGTGTCATTGCCGCCTGCGCCCGTGACGGTGTCGTCATCGATGGTGCCGATCAGTGTCTCGTTACCGTCGTTGCCAGTATTAACAGCCATGTCACGCACCCCTGGGAAAAATTTACCTCCTCTTAAGGACGTGCGGGGTTCCGGCAAGATGCAAAATACCTAGTAAACCAAAACACTTTTCCCGTTACGCGACGGTTTTGACTGTGCGTCCGGCAATTTTGACTAAGCACGATGCCAGAACGTTTTTGACTGGGTGTCGAACACTTTGACTGAGCGTCCCGGTATCAGCCCACCAGCCGCGTCACTAGCGCCCCCTGCTTGGCCAGCGCGCCCGCCAGATCGTAGCGCGCCTCCACCACCGCCCGCGCGCGCCGGCGCAGCGGCTCGGTCGCGTCGCCTGCGGCCAGGGCGTCGATCACCGTCCGCGCGATGTCGTCGGGGTTGTGGAAATCGGCGAGCAGCCCGTTGACGCCGTGGTGGATGACCTCCTCGACCGGCTCGGTCGCCGATCCAATCACCAGGCACCCCGATGCCATCGCTTCCATGAACGACCAGGACAGGACGAACGGATAGGTCAGATAGACATGCGCCGCCGATATCTGCAGCAGCTCCAGATAGCGGTTATAGGCCAGCCGGGGAATGAAATGGACGCGCGTCGGGTCGACCGGCACCTCCGTCAGCATGGTTTCGCGCCATGTCCCGCCGCCCGGAGGCGCGCTGCCATAGCTCACCCCGTCGCCGCCCACGATCACGACGCGCGCCTGCGGGCGCTCCGCCAGCAGTCGGGGCAGGCTGCGCATGAAAGAGGGAAAGCCGCGATACGGCTCCAGATTGCGCGCGACATAGGTCACCACCTCGTCGGTGCGCGTCAGCACGGTTCCGTCCTCTAGCGCGAAGCGCGCGGTCGCATCGGGCGCGACCAGCCTGGTGTCGATGCCGTCGAAGATCACCGAGATCTTGTCGTGGAAGGCGGGTGGCTGGACCGATTTCTGCCACCGCGTCGGCGCCAGCGCCGCGTCGCACGCTTCCAGGCTCAGCAGCAGATTGGCGTTGCGCGCGCGCAGCCGGCACACCTGGTCGAGCGACACCTCGCGCCCCGGCTCGAAATGCAGCTCGGTGTCCCGGTAATAGAATTCGCTATAGGTGAGGAGCGGCACGCGGGGGCACGCGTCCTTCAGGAACAGCGCCTCGCCCCAGCCCGAATGCGCGACGATCATGTCGGGCCGGAAGCCCTTGCGTCGCAGCCCCTGTACCTGACGCACGACCTCCTGGCCTGCAATCACGCTGTTCTCGAACAGTCGCACATATTGATGCGTCTGCGCGCCCGCTTGCCGCGGCACGGCATAGGTGACGGTCTCGACACCTGGAATGACGACGCCCTTGCGCTGCGTCAGGAAGACAACGCGGTGACCTTGGGCCGCCATGTGCGGCGCCAGATGCTTGAACTGCCCGGGCATGTTCTGGTGAACGAACAGGATATTCAACGATGAATCCTTATGCAGGTTGGGCAGACCTCGATCACCGTTCGCCCTGAGCTTGTCGAAGGGCCGTTCTTTCCACGGTCAACAGAAGAATGGTGCTTCGACAAGCTCAGCACGAACGGAGGGCGTGTCCCCTGCCTAGGGCCGCACGCGCGCAAGTCCAAACTTGACCAGCCACATCAGCGCCGCGGTGGTGGCGGCGCGGTCGCCCGGCACCGCCGCCAGCAGTTCGGCGACGCTGCACTCTCCCTTGGCCAGCACATGATGCACCGCCTCCACGCGTTCGCGCGGCAGAAGCTGCGGATCGAACGCATAGGCCGCGACGCGCAGGTCGAGCAGCGCGGCCAGCGCCGTACCGCCGCCGTCGCGCGCGCCCACGCGCCAGCCGGGCTGCACCACGGCGCTGGGATAATCGCCGAACAGCGCGAACGGATCGGGCCGTCCTGGCCAGCGTCGCGCCACCGCCGGGGCCGCGGCGCGCAGCGTGCCGAGTTCGTCGGCCAGCGCGACATAGCGGTCCAGGATCACCGGCCAGTCATAGTCGGCCACCGCCCGCGCGCGTCCCGCCTCCCCCAGCCTGCGCCGCAGCCCGGCGTCGTCCGCCAGTGCGACGACGCGTTCGGTGAGCCGGTCGAGGTCGATCGCACAGCCGAGCGACACGCGCCCAATATACATGTCATAGCTGTCGGCACCGCCCGCGTGCCGCGCCGCCAGCGCGTTGCCGGTTCCGGCAGGCGGCAGCAGCGTCGGGATCAGATAGCCATCGACGCCGTCGCGCACGCTGTCCTTGTACCCGTTCCAGTCGCTCGCCAGCACCGGCAGCCCCGCCGCCATCGCCTCGAGCGGGGTCAACCCGAACGTTTCCTGGATATTGTCCGACAGCGACACGAACACGTCCGCTGCGCGCCACGCCGCCTGGTACAAGACCGCGTCCGCGCCATCCACGCCGATGAACCGCGCCGACGGGGCGAGCGTCGCGCGGGCCTGTTCGAAAGCCCGGCGGATGGGGCCGTTGGGATAGATGCCCGCCTCGATCACGCACAGCCGGCGCCCGGTCCGCCGGCATGCCGCCTCGACCGCCTGATAGAAGGGTGCCGGATTGGCCTTGGCATGGAAGGTCAGCCGCCCGGCGAACAGGAACGCGACCTCGTCGGCCTCCAGCCCAAGCGTGGTGCGCGCGGCCGCGCGGTCGGCGGGCGTGGCGGCAAAGGCGGGTGCGTCGATGCCCAAGGGGATGACCGGCGTCTGCACGCCCACGAACCGCGTCGCCCCGCATTGTTCGCGCATCCAGCCGCGCATCTCGTCCTGCAATCGCCCGACGACGACCAAGGCCGCGTGCGAGGTACAGATGAGCGCATCCCAGGGCTGGAAGGGCGGCAGGATCAGTCGCGCAACCTGATCCATCGCGCCCGCCGAGGACAAGGTGTGCGTCACCCCGAACAGGCTGTACGCGCCCACTGCTTGGGCATTGCGCGCATGCGCCAGGCCCGGCTCGGGTGGTGCGGGGTAATAGACGGCAGCAGGATCGAGCCGCGTAGGTGCCCCCAGATCACGCCATGCGACGCGACTGCGATGCCCACCCGCCTTCAGTCGCGCAGCCATCTGCGTCGCGGCCGCGGGCGCGGAGCCGACGCCGTGGATGGGCGCGTCCGACCAGCGCCTGGCCATGCCCCTGATCAGCGCGCTGCCGGCACTTTGGCGCCCCATGATCTTGTTGGCGGTCGAATAGCCGTCATCGGCATAGAACAGGCAGAAATTGGGCGTGTCGATCATGGACGTCCCTTGCTCCGATATCGTTTCCGTTCGCTCGGAAAAGGCCGGTCGATGCCGTTACGCTTCGCTCCGCGCGTGCCCGGTACGCGGCGTGACATTGTGAATGGCCGGCTTTAAGACCGCGCGTCAACCATTCGGGCATGCACGACGACCGGCCTGCACCGATGCCGCAATCACCGCCCAAACAGGGCCTGGGTCTGGAACGTGCGTGACTGAAACCTTTCTCAGTGTCGTCATGCCCGTGCGAAATGCCCTGCCTTACCTGGACGCCGCGGTGGAAAGCATCCTGGCGCAGACGCATTCCAATTTCGAATTCGTTATCCGCGACGATGATTCCACCGATGGTTCGCGCGAACGGCTACGCTATTGGGCAGGCCGGGATGCCCGCATCCGCTTGTTCGAAGGCGAAGCATGTCTCGGCCCGGCAGGTAGCTCCAACTGGGTGGTCACTCAGGCGCGCGCCGACATCGTCGCGCGGATGGATGCCGACGACGTGTCGCATCCCCGTCGTCTGGAACGCGAGCTGGGGGTGTTGTTGCAGCGGCCCGACGCGACGCTGTTGGGATCGGTATGGGAAGGCATCGACCGCCAGGGACGCGTGGTGCGCGAGCCGGATTTCTCCACCGTGCGCTCGTCGGGTTTCGCCGCGCCGTTCGCGCATGGCTCGATCATGTTCCGCCGTGCCGCGTTCGAGGCGGTGGGCGGATACCGGCAGGAATGTGATTTCTGGGAAGACCTGGATCTCTATATACGCATGGCAGGCCTGGGACGCGTGCTGGTCGTCGCCGAGCCCTTGTACCAGCATCGTTTTTCCGAAACGAGCACGCGGCTCACCTCGCGTCGCCCGCGCGTGGAGGCATCGGTGGACCTGATGTTCCGGTGCCGCGCCGCGCACAATCGGGGGGAGGATTATACCCCGCTCCTCCACGCGCACCGCGCGCTTCCTCATGATGATCGCGCGCGGCTCAACCCCAATACGTTCCTGTCGCTCGATTTCATCACCCTGTGGTCGGGGCTGCGCCCGCATACGCTCAACCGGATCCTGCGGCACGGCCGGATCGGGTTCGATGCCGTCACGATCAAGGCGCTGATCTGGTCCGCCTGGGCGACGGCGAGCCCGGGCACGCTGCGGCAGGTGATGCGCGTGATGCTGCGCTCGCGCAGTGCCAAGGCGCGCGCCGCGCTGGCGGGACAATCGGTGTTCGAATGGTCGGTGCGCGGCGCCCCGATGTCAGGTGCCCCCGATCCCGCCGCTGTCGCCATTGTCACCGGGCGACCGGCGTAACCGGAATCCGATGTCGCGCGCCACGCGCCGCGCCCAGACCCGCCCCTTGCCCAGCGGGTGATCGAGATAACCGATATCGGCCGCTTCGGTGACGAAACGGTCGCGCCAGGCCGCATTCACGTCGTCGCGCTGAACCTCGACCCTGATCGCGGCGGGATCGATGATCGGGGTCACGTCCACGCCCACATGCGCCGCGATGGCGGCAATGGTCCCTTGGGGATCGCGCACCATGTCTTCATAGGTCAGCCACAGCACCTCCAATCCGTTGCGCGCGAAGAACACTCGCCAGCGGCCGTTCGCCTCGGCTAGGCGGCGCAGCTGCCGCCGGATCGCGCGCGCGTCGTAGCGCGGTGTCGCGAGCGGCTGGTGATAGGATTGGAACTGGTGCGTCTGCCTGGCCCGAACCAGCGAGATCGCCTGGCCCAGCAGGTCGCGCCGTTCCAGATGGATGAACCGGACGTTGGGCAGCCGCTGCAGCCACTGCGCCTTCATCGTGCCGTCGAATTGCTGCGAGAACAGCTTGATCCCATATACCCCGTTGGGCGTCGTCGCTTCGTTCAGCACCGCGTCCAGTCGCGTCGCGTCGCGTTCCAGGGCGATCGCATTCTCGGTCCGCGCGAAATATTCGAGCGGATTGCCCAGCACCCCCGTCGAGTGCAGCCATTGGCACAACAACGTGCTGCCCGACCGATGCTCCGAACAGATCACGAACCCGCGCATGGGTTTGTTCGGATCCTGGGATATGGCGGTGTTGGTCATAACCGGGCCGTTGCATGCGCGCGGCGGTGGGGCAACCACGTGCGGGGGGTGGGATTACAGGTCGCCGAGCGGCTCCGCGTCGTCGCCGCGTCCGAGTACCGTCGCATAATCGCCATGCTCGACGATGCGCCCGCCCGCGAGCCTGCAGATCGTCGTGCAGCTCCGCAGCGTCGACAGCCGATGCGCGATCAGGATCACCGTGGCGGCGCGGCCCAAGGCGTCGATTTGCGCCATCACCGCAGCCTCCGTCCCATCGTCAAGCGCGCTGGTGGCTTCGTCCAGGATCAGCACATCGGCGCGTTTGTACAGCGCGCGGGCGATGCCGATCCGCTGGCGCTGTCCGCCCGACAGACGGATGCCCCGGTCGCCCACGGCCGTTGCATAGCCTTGCGGCAGGCCGGTGACGAAGTCGTGGATCTGCGCGCGCCGTGCGGCATCCTCCATCCGTGCGGTGTCGATCGCATCGCCGGGATCGCCCAATGCGATGTTGGCGGCGACGCTGTCGTCGGCCAAGAAGATGGTCTGGGGCACATGCGCGATCTGTGCCTGCCAGTCCCCGACGCGCTCGGGCGTCAGCGGCACACCGTCGATCAGGATGCTGCCGGATCCTGGTTCCAGCAGCCCCGTGATGATGTCGACCAGCGTACTCTTCCCGCTTCCGCTCCTTCCGACGATCCCGATGCGGTCGCCCCGGGTGATGACCAGATCAATGCCCGTCAGCGCTGCGGCCCCGTCGGCATAGGCAAATCCCAGATCGATCAGCGCGATCTCGCGCGAAAAGGGCATGGCCGATCCACTGGACGGGGCGGCAGGCTCGAGCATCGGCCCCGCCATCAGACCCAGCACATCGGCCAGCGCGTGCCTCGCGGCCAGATACTGGATGGCCGCGTGATAGCTTGTCTGCACCAGCGGTAACAGACGCTGCGCGCCCAGCACCAGTGCGCCCAGCACCGGCACCGCGGCCAGAATGCCGCCCGGGCGGTGGGTGAAATAGATCGCCAGCGATCCAATCAGCGCGATGCCCGCCGCTTCCGCCACGAAACGCGGCGTTGTGGCGGTGATCGCCGCGCGCGCGCCCATGTTGCGAAACCGGTCGTTGATCCGGGCGAAGCGCCGCTCATGAACATGGTGCGACCGGTCCAGGATGATGTCGCGCAGGCCCCCCAGCCCTTCCTGGACCGCCTTTACCCGCGCCGTGGCCAGCCGCGCCCGCTCGCGCGAGATCAGCCGAAGCGAGGCGCGAGAGACCAGGGCGATGCCCAGATAGATCAGGCTCATCGATCCGGTGGTGACCGCGGCCGTGAACGGGTCGATCCAGAACAGCAGCGCGACGATGCACGCCGCGATCACCGCCGACGTGATCCCCATCATCACCGGCAGCAACATGGTGTTGGCCAGGATGTTGATCTTGTCGAACCCGGCCAGGATCTCGGAACCGTTGCGGTTGACGAAGACCTGATAGGGCTGACGCACGGTGCGCCGAAACAGCTCGGCATCCATGTCATAGCCCAGGCGGTAGATGAAACGCTGGCTTGCCCAGGCGAGCAGCAGCCGCACGCCCGCGGCCCCGACCGCGCAGGTGACGAGCAGCAACGCGGCGGGCACGACGAGGTCGGTTGCGCTGTTCCACCCGAATGCCGCGCGTACCGCGTCCAGCCGCGGTTCCGCGAGCACCATCTGGGGCGCGACGATCAGGCGCAGGAACGGCAGAACCGCCCCGATCGCCATCAGTTCGGCCACCGCGCCCGCCAGCATGAGCGCGAACAATAGCCCCACCTGCGCCTTGCGCCGCGGCGACATCCACCTGACCAGATCGCGCAGCCCGCGTTCGCGCGCGACCGATACCGGGTGCCTCATCCCCTGTGCCAACGATCGGTCGACATCGTCGTGGGGGACGCTGGTCAATGGCATGCCGCCCCCTAGCCCAAAATGAGGATGAAAGGGTTAGGATCGGCGCGGATCGCGCGGTAGCACAGGCGCCGACCCGTCCGGATGGCCGATACCGAGTTCCGGCCCGCCCTGTCGGGACGTGCCCTTCGACGCTCGGATCCGGTCCGGGCGTGGCCTTGCTTGGACATGCCGATCATGAATCCGACCCTTTCCGGATCAGATGGACGAAGCCTGTCGATCGGTTTGGGTCTGGCGGTCGCGATCTGCGTGATCCTTCATCTGACGTTCGCGTCGACGACGCTTTGGACCGATGAACTGGCCTCCGAGATGTTCTCCCGGCAACCCTTATCGGTGCTGTGGTCCGATTGGATGCGCCGGGAAACCAATCCTCCATTATATTACACGCTGCTGAAATACTGGTCGCTCGCCATCGGCGGTTCCGACGATGCTCTCAGGGCCTTGTCCCTCGTCATCGGTGCGATATCGGTCGTGGCCTGTGGTTTGATCGTTCATTCGATCACGCGGGCGCCTGGATGCGCGATCGCCGCCGCCATCTGGACCGCCGGTTCGATGTCGCATGTCTATTACAGCCAGGAAGTCAGGGCCTATGCGCTGGCGCACCTCGCCGTGCTGTTGTCGCTGCACTGTTTCGTGCAGATCGTTCGCCCGCGGGAAGACCGTTCGCCAGCGTGGCCGATCGCCTATGTCGTGGCGACATCGGTCGTTCTGTATTCGCATTCCACCCTGATCCTGATTCCGGCACTTTACGTGATCGGCTTTATCGTTCTCGCCGTGAGGGGTGCGGTGGAAAGAAGAACGATCCTCCTGTTCCTCGGGGCGAATGCCGTCGTGCTGGCTTTATACTCATGGTGGATGGGGATCGTTCTTTGGCAGATAACGAACGCCTCGAACGTCGATTGGATCGCCAGGCCCGATCTGCGCGGTGCCGCGGGCATGACCATGGGGGCGTATCATGGTCCGGTGACGCCCTTTCTGTTGTTCGCTCTTTGCGCGCTCTTCCTGGCGGCGAGTGGATCATGGGCCTTTCGACGGTCGCCGGTGATCATCTACGCGCTCGTTGCCGGCGGAATGCCGCTTCTGCTGTTCGGGATAAGTCAGTTCAAGCCGATCATGCTCGATCGCACGCTCTATCCCGCAAGCGGCGCTTTTCTCGTCTGCATGGCGCTTGGCCTGTGTCGCGTTCGATCGGCCAGGCTCCGGATGGCGATCTCGGTTGTCGTCGCCGCATGCCTGCTTGCACCATTGATGATGCATGGGCGGCCCTTGACCAGGGAGCCGTGGCGCGACGGCATCGGGCTGATCAGTCGGATCGATCCGCGCGCGGTTGTCGTGGCCGAAAATCATGCGGCCTCGCTCGCGCTTGCCCGCTACTGCCTCAAGCCGGCCTGCGGCTTGCAGGTCATCACGCCGCGCCGCCGCGACGAAGGTTTCACGCGGGGCATCCCGCTGCCCAACAGCGTCATGAACTACCGCGTTTCGCCGTCGGACAAGCGGCCGATCTTCATCCTGGCCCGCGTCACGCCCAGACATGCTCCGGCCTTCGGGCGGATCATTCCGGGACGAGCTGCGCCGCTGCTGCTCGACCAGGGACCCATGATCGGCTCGCCCGTGAAGCTATTCTATTCGAAACCATGAAGATGGCAGCGTGGGTCCCGATTGCCGGCATGACCTGCACCGGTCAGCGAAACGTCACGTCCCACTTGCCGTGCTCGCCGCTGACCGACCAGCCATAGGCGTCGAGCCCGCCGGCGCGCTGCTGCGCCACCAGGAACTGCCACATCATGTTGATGCGACGGATATAATAGCGGACGGTGAACTGGTCGACGCGGCCATGCGGCTGCTTGGCGATGCCGCCGAACAACAGCCGGTCCGAGGTGAAGCCCGGCTTCCTGTCCAGCGTGTCGCCGTACAGGCTGAGCGCACGGGTCAGCGTCACCTTGTCGATCATCAGGCAGTTGGGATCGACGAAGCCGCCCGTGGCCATGAACCGCCCTGCTCCAGGGCCCACCGAATCCCAGATATCGGGGCCGAGCACCCGACCCGTGTTCTCGTCGACCAAGAAACGCTGCGCATAGGCCCAGGCCTTGCCCTGGATCGCGGCGTGCAACAGCGCCAGGTGATCGGGCAGCCATTCATTGTCGTCGTCGAGCTGTGCGAGCAGCCGCGCGTTCGCGCTGAACGCCAGAATCGATTTCAGTCCGCCGCCGTCCATGGTGACATGAACCCCGCCATGGCGCGTGGAGGTCGACCAGGGCAGATGCACGACCAGTATCGACACATGCGCCGGCCGTGCCACGATCGCGGCCAGCATCGGTGCGGCGTCGCCCTGTTGCACGTCAATGCCGATCACGATCTGGATCCGCCCGTCGAACCGCTGGTCAAAGATCGACTGGAGCGCACGGGCGATAGTGGGGCGCACGATCGTGGGGATCATCACCGCGACATCGGCGGGCCTTTGCGCATCACCGGTCGCGTCCGGATACCACCCGGCCAGGGTCGAAGCTGCTATCGTCACCGCGCTTCCCGATTAAGGGGGGGCCAGGACGCGAAGGACGAGATGCGATGCCGGTACATGTTCTCCATATCGGTAAGACGGGGGGCACCGCCGTCAAGCACGTCCTTCGCCCCTTCGCCGACCAAGGCCTGTTCGTTCTTCACGGGCATGCGCACCGGTTGCGCGATTGTCCCGCGGATGCGCTCGTGTTTTTCGTCGTGCGCCACCCGGTCGATCGGTTCGTCAGCGCCTTCAACAGCCGGTTGCGCCAGGGCCGTCCGCGTCACGATGTGCCCTGGTCGCGCAAGGAGCGGCTGGCCTTCCGGATCTTCCCATCGCCCAATCATCTTGCCGAGGCGATCGGCAGCCGCAACCCGCTCACCAGGGCCGCGGCACGCTGGGCGATGCGTGGAATAGGGCATGTCGGCACCCCCTTGTCCTATTGGCTGGAAAGCGCCGATTACCTGACGAACCGAGGCCAAGTGATTATCGGCACGATGCACGATCTCGACCGCGACCTGAACCGGGTGCTCGCTATAGCGGGCGCCCCGTCGCGCGCCATCCTGCCGTCGGACCCCCTCACCGCGCACGTCACGCCGCCCGGTATGAGCACCGCGCTCAGCGAACAGGGCCGCGCCCATCTGACATGCTGGCTGAAAGAGGATATCGCCCTGTACGAGCATTGCCTGACGCTTGCCGCTGCGAATCCGGTCGCTAAGGAGGTGGGTTTTCACGAATAGACCGACCGGACAGGGGCTCGAATGGCCGACAACAAGCGCGTGGTGGTGGTCGGGCTCGGCTATGTCGGGTTGCCGCTCGCGGTCGCGCTGGCACGCTCGGTCGAGACCTGGGGCCTGGACGTCGACGCACGCCGCATCGACGAGCTGGAGCAGGGGCATGACCGCACCGGCGAGATCGACGCCGATCGCCTCGCCGCGTCCACGCTACGACTGACTACCGATCCGGCCGCTTGCCCGGACGCCGATTTCTACATCGTCACCGTGCCGACCCCCGTCGATGCCGATAACAAGCCCGACCTGTCGATCGTGATGGCGGCGACGCGCACGGTCGCGAGCATGCTGCGCGCCGGGCGGCGATCGATCGTGGTCTATGAAAGCACGGTTTATCCCGGCGTCACCGAGGAGCTGTGCGGCCCCGCGCTCGAGCGGATCACCGAGCTCACCTGCGGCGAGGATTTCTTCCTCGCCTATTCGCCCGAACGCATCAACCCGGGCGACCGCGAACACACGGTCGACCGCATCATCAAGGTCGTGTCCGGTCAGACGCCCGAGGTGCTCGATGCGGTTGCCGCGCTATACGAGCAGGTGACCACGGGCGGCGTGTTCCGCGCCGCGTCGATCAAGGCCGCCGAGGCCGCCAAGGTGATCGAGAACGCGCAGCGCGACATCAACATCGCCTTCGTCAACGAGATCACGCAGATATTTTCGCGCATGGACCTGTCGGTCTGGGACGTGCTGGCTGCGGCAGGGACCAAGTGGAATTTCCTGAAGTTCGAACCCGGGCTGGTGGGCGGCCACTGTATCGGCGTCGATCCCTATTATCTGGCGCACCGCGCGACCGAGCTCGGCTGCGACCCCAGGATCATTCTGGCCGGGCGCGGCACCAATGACGGCATGGCGCAGTGGGTCGCAGGGTCGGTGCATCACTGGCATGCGAAGGAGGCCGGTCGCGTGCTGGTGCTGGGCCTCGCGTTCAAGCCCGACGTGCCCGACCTGCGCAATTCCAAGGTCGCCGATCTCGTTGCCGCCTTCGGCTCGCTCGGCTACCGGGTCGATGTCCACGACCCGCTCGTCTCGGCTGACGAAGCGCGCCATGAATATGGGCTGGAGCTGATCGCCGAGCCCGCCGGGCCCTATGAACTGATCGTGCTGGCGGTGCCGCATGCCCCGTTGGTGAGCGGGTTCGATCGCTTTGCTACCTTCCTAGCCCCGGAAGGCGGGGTTGCCGACCTGAAGAACGCGCTGGCTGGAACTGGGCAGGTGCCGGAAGGCACCCGGCTATGGACCATGTAGCGATCGCGCCTACATCGTGAACCGAACGGCCGTTCGTCGTTCGCGTATCAGCGTTCGAGGATGCCCCGTGTTAGCCAAATTGTTTCGCCGCGTGTCGGCTAATATCACGGCCGAACGCCGCTTTGCAGGGCCGCCGGGCAAGCGGCTCTATGCGGTGGGCGATATCCATGGTCGGCTCGACCTGCTCGACGATCTGCTGGCGCAGATCGCGAACGACATCGCCGCGCGTCCGGTGGACACCGCCGTCATGGTGTTTCTGGGCGATCTGATCGATCGTGGTCCCGACTCCGCCGGGGTGATCGACCGGCTGTGCCATCTGGACCATCCGGCGCGCGCTCTGTTCATCCTGGGCAATCACGAGGAAATCCTGCTGCGCGCGCTGGCGGGCGACCCGGGTGTGGCGCATGACTGGCTGGGCTTTGGCGGAGATGCGTGCGCGCAAAGCTACGGGATCGCCGCGTCCGCCCTCAAGGCCATGGACGAGGCGCGCATAGCCACGTTGCTGCGCCAAGCCATTCCGCCCGACCATATCGCATTTCTGCAGGGCTTTGGCGACACGATCCGGTTCGGCGATTATCTGCTCGTTCACGCCGGCATCCGCCCGGGCGTCGCGATCGAGGACCAGCAGCCCCATGACCTGCGCTGGATCCGCGGGCCTTTCCTGTCGGACGCGCACGACCATGGCTGCATGGTGATCCACGGCCACACGATCAGCGACGGCGTCGATCAACGATCGAACCGGATCGGCATCGACACCGGCGCGTATCAGACGGGCATCCTGACCGCCGCGGTGGTCGAGGAGGAGGAGCTTCGTTTCCTGGCGACGGGCGGCTGACCGACGTCCGGTATATACGGAATGTCCGTAACCTCCTATCATGTGATGGGAGTTCGACCTGGAGAAAGCTTCATCAACCGACGTTTCGAAGCGGTTCGGCTTCTATTATGACGAAGCGATGACCCATCCGCTGGCGATCGAATGCAACGGCGCGGTGCGGGTCGTGATGATGCCCGCAGCAGAATATGAAAGGCTGGCACGACTGGATCACATCGCATTGTCACCCCAGGAACTCGACCAGAGCGATCTGGCCGCGATCCGCGATGCCGTGGTGCCCGACAGCGCGTGGAAGCTGGACCATCTCCTGGATTAGGCCCCGTCCTGCCGACGTCATCTTCTACAGCTATTTATGGCGGCACGAAGCGGTGCGGGGTGAGGATGGCGGTCGCAAGGATCGTCCCTGCCTGGTTCTGGCAGCGACGCCCGTTCAGGCCGGGCTGCGGGTCATCACCGCGCCGATCATCACCAAACGTCATCAGCCTGGCCAGTTGGTCGTCCTGCCGCCGGGTGTTGCGCGGCACCTTGGGCTAGAGCCGGGTTGCGCCGTGGTATGCGACGACTTGAACCGTTTGATCTGGGTCGGCCCGGACGTGCGAGCGACGCCGAACGGCACGCCATTTTACGGGCAAGTTCCCGGCCCATTGTTCGAACAGATCAGGGCGCGTGTCATGGCCAATGCGGTGACACCTACGCCACGAACGGGGTGAGCAATGGTTCGCAAGCTGGTTTGACGGATGGAACCCGGTTGATCATCGATGCGTAGCCGAAAAAAGGCCCGCGCCCACGTGGAATCGCCCGCGACTTGCTCCAAACCGGCGTTAACGGTAAAGCGCGGGCCTGCATTGGCCGGATGCAAAATCAATTCCAGGACAACGACATGACGATACGCGGATCGATGGGCCGGATGATGGTGGTCGGTCTGGCCCTGACGTTGGCCGCGTGTCAGTCGAGCCGTGGAGGTAATATCCCCTATAACGTGTCGAATTTCGGCACGCCCGACGCGCCCAAGGTGTCAGCGGTTGACGATACCTATAAGCTGGCACCGCTCGACACGGTCAACATCAACGTGTTCCAGGTCGGCGACCTGTCCAAGGATTATTTGATCGACCAGAGCGGGCGGTTGACCATGCCGCTGCTCGGCCGCGTCGATGCGGTGGGGGTCAGCACCACCGAACTGGGCACGCGGATCGCTACGCGCCTGAACGAACGCTATCTGCGCAACCCCAGCGTCACTGTGACGCTGAAGGAATCGGCCAGCCGCGTCGTGACGGTGGACGGATCGGTGCGTCAGCCGGGCATCTATCCCGCCACGGGCCCCTTGTCGCTGGTCCAGGTCGTGGCGCTGGCGCGCGGCACCGACGAGCTCGCCAATCCTCGGCGCGTCGCCATTTTCCGGACCATCGGGGGCAAGCGCATGGCCGCCGCGTTCGACCTTACCAGCATCCGCCGCGGCGACGATCAGGATCCGCCCGTTTTCCCGGGCGATACGGTGGTGGTCGACGGTTCGGGCGTGAAAAAGGCGCAGCGTGACATTTTGCAGAACCTGCCGCTGACCTCGCTCTTCTTTGCGTTCTGACGCACCCTTAGGACTAGTACATGGCAAGCCTCGGGGCCGCGGGCCCCACAAATCTGACCGTTCAACCCGATCAGCGCCGTACCCTCGCCCCGATTCCGCCCGAGGGCGGTTACGGCAGCTACGGCGCGGCCACGGGCGGCGGGCGCGAGCTGTCGCTGGCGCTGTTGTGGCGCGTCGCAGTGGAATGGCGCTGGCTGATCCTGGCCGCGATCGGGGTTGGAATCGCGGCTGCGGTGCTCGCCACCCTACTGACGCCGCTTCAATACCGCTCCACGGCGTCGATCGAGCTCACGCCCCCCGATGTCGAGGTGCTGCAAGGCGAAGGCAACAAGGGCGGGCGGCAGATCGCGCGCAGCGACGCCAATTTCGTCGGCACGCAGTTGGGCCTGCTCGGCAGCCGCGCGCTGGCCGAACGCGTGGCGCAGAACCTCAATCTGGCCGGCGATCCGGCGATCGTCGGTCCGGGCACCGATCGCGCCGCCAATACCGGCATCGCCACCGGCTTCGTTCAGGGCGGCACCCAGGTGCAGCTTCGACCGCAGAGCATGATCGTTCAGGTTTCCTTCGTGGCGCGCGACCCGCAGATCGCGGCTCGCGTCGTGAACGGGATCACCGACGCCTATGTCGCGACCAATCTTGAGCGTCGGTACCAAGCGTCATCCTATGCGCGCGAATTCCTCCAGCGCCAGATTACCAATACCCGCCGCGATCTAGAACGGTCGGAGCGCCAGTTGACCGCGTACGCACAGGCGCAGCGGCTGATCAGCACGGGTGACAGTGCAGGGGGAACGGATACCAATTCGCTGACCGGCAGTTCGCTGGTGGCGCTCAATACTGCGCTTTCCGCCAGCCAGGCGCGGCGCATCGCCGCCGAGCAGAAATATCGCGAAGCCGCGACGGGTGGACCGACGACGGAGGCCAGCACCAATGCGGCGCCCTTGCGCGCGCAGATCGCCGCGTTGCAGGCGGAATATCAACAAAAGTCGCAAACGTTTCGCGCCGATTACCCCGACCAGGTCGCGCTCAAGGCGCGGATCGATGCTCTACGCGCCGCCGTCACCAGTGAGACACGGACCACCAATGCGGAGCGCGTCGGATCGCTGCGCCAAGAGTTCCAGGCGGCGCGCGCGGAGGAGGATCGCCTGCGCGCCCAGGTCGCCGGGCTCAGCAGTTCGGTGCTGGAGCAGCGCGGGCGGCTGATCCAGTATAATATCCTGCGACGTGAGGTCGATACCAACCGCGCACTCTACGACGCGCTGCTCCAGCGGTACAAGGAGATCGGCGTCGCCGGCGGGATCGGCACCGCGATCGCATCGGTGATCGACCGCGGCATGCCGCCGGGCGGGGCCTTCACCCCCAATCTCTATCTCAACCTGATCATCGGGGCCGCGGCCGGGCTGTTGCTGGGAATGCTGGGGGCGATCGCGCTCGAGTTCATCAACGACACGATCAAGTCGCCCGACGATGTCCGCAACAAGCTGCAGCTCCCCTTCCTGGGCGGCATTCCGTCAGCCAAGACCGCCAAGCCGGTGGAGGAGTTGAAGGACAATCTGTCGCCGGTCGCCGAGGCCTATCTGTCGACCGCATCGGCGATGCAGTTCGTGACCGATGGCGGCGCGCCCAAGACCTTGCTGGTAACCAGTACGCGGCCGGCCGAGGGCAAATCGACATCGGCCTGGGCGCTGGCGCAAAGCTTCACGCGTCTGGGCAAGACCGCGCTGCTGATCGATGCCGACATGCGCCGCCCCGCCTTTGTCACGGGCCGCGACAATGTCGGGCTGTCGCACATCCTGACCAACACCGGCTCGCTTAGCGAGCATGTGCTGCGCACCGATGTCGACGGGCTGTGGGTCATGCCGTCGGGCACTATTCCGCCATCGCCGCCCGAACTGCTCGCCTCGGCGCGCTTTGCGTCGCTCATCGCCGATGCGGAGGCCACATTCGACGTGGTGGTGATCGACGGACCACCGATCCTAGGCCTGGCCGATTCCCCGCTCCTGTCCTCGGTCGCGCAGGCCACGCTGATGGTGATCGAGTCCGGGCGCACGCGCACCCGCGCCGCGGTGGAAGCGCAGAACCGGTTGCGCACCGCCGGCGCGCATATGGTCGGTGCGATTCTGACCCGCTATCAGCCGCAGGCGTCCTATGGCTATGGTTATGGCTATGGATACGGCTATGGCCAGAAAGACCAGTATCGCTACGTCGCCGACGACAATGCCAAGAAGCGCCGGATCATGCTGACCGTCCGTGATGAGGCGTAGGACGAAGCGGGACGGCACGCGCGAAGGGCCGGGCCCGCGCGGTCTGTTCACCGCGGCGATCCTGGTCGTCCTGGGATTGCTGGTCGCCTGGTTGTGTCTGCGGTTCGCGCTGGTCCGCGCCCTGCCGCCAAGCGCGCCGGCGGTGTCGCGGGTCGTGCCGAACGATGCGGGCGTCACCCTGGCCAAGGCCACCGAGGCGCTGGTGCGGCAACGCGGGCTGCTCAGTCCTGCCGATCTGGACGCGGTGCGCCGTGCCGCCACCGCCGCGCCGCTCGACGCGCGCGCGTTCCTGATCCTGGGGCACCAGCAACTGCTCGATGCGCAGCCGCAGCGGGCTGTAAAGACGCTGGAGGCGGGGCAGCGGCTCGATCCACGGCAGCGGCTGATCCACCTGCTGCTGCTCGATCGGTATCTGCGGACCGCGCGCTATGCTGAATCCGCGACGCAGTTCGCGGTGCTCGCCCGGCTGATGGGCGGGACGCAAGCGCCGATCGCGGCCGCCATGGCGCAGATGGCTCTGGCGCCTGAGACCCGCGACGCCGTTCGGCGCACGCTGGCCACCGACGCCATGCTCGAACGCAGGGTGCTCGTCGCGCTCGCCCGGTCCGACACCGATCCGGCTCCGATTTTTGCGCTGGCGAGTGCGCGCGCGCGCGCCGAGGCGGGCAACAAGGATAGCTGGGGCCCGGTGCTGGTATCGCGTCTGGTGGAGCGCGACCGCTACGCCGCCGCTCGCGCGGTGTGGCAGCGTGTCCACCGCCTGCCCGACGCGGCGGTCGCCACGCCGATCTTCGACGCGAGGCTGGCCAAATCCCCGGCATCGCCACCCTTCAACTGGACGCTGGCGAGCGGTAGCCTGGGCGCGGCCGACATCCGGGCAGGCGGGCTGGCGGTCGATTATTACGGACGCGAGAGCGGCGATCTGGCGAGCCAGTTGCTCGTGCTGCGCCCCGGCCGCTACCGTTTCGCCGTCACGGTCGAGCCGGGCAAGACCGATGCGGCGTCCAAACTGATCTGGACGATCGCCTGCGCCGGCAACGGCCAGACGGCGTTGATGAACATGCCCGTGATCGCTGCGGTCGCGAAACGGCGGATCGCGGCCGATTTCGCGGTACCGCCCGGCTGTTCGGCGCAAAGCCTGACCTTGCGCGGAGAGGCGGGCGAATTCCCTGTGCCGATCGTGGTCACGTTGCGGGATCCGACCATCCAGCCTGTGGGGCCAAGGCCATGACGCGCCACGCGATCGTTCCTGCCTATCTCCTGGTCTGTCTGGTGCTGGGCGGGGCGAGTGCGGCGGGGTTCATCGCCAATTTCCTGCTCCAGATCGCGGCGCTGCCGATCATCGGCTGGTCGCTGTGGCAGCTCTGGCAACCGGGTCCGGCTTTGTCGCGCTCCATCCGCGCCGCTCTTGCGCTGCTCGCGCTGCTGATCGCGGTCGCCTTGGTGCAACTGGTGCCGCTTCCACCTGGCCTATGGACGCTGCTGCCTGGGCGCGATTGGGTGGTCGACGGATATCGGCTGCTCGGCATTCCCTTGCCTTGGCTGCCGCTGACGCTGGCACCCGAGGCGGCGCTGGCGAGCCTGTTGTGGCTGTTGCCGGCGATCGCGGTGTTCCTGGCCATCGTCGTGCTCGGCGCGTTTCGCGGGCGCGGGATCGCCGGCGTGCTGGTCGCGGTCACCTTCACCTCGGTTGCGGTCGGCGCGCTGCAGGTCATCGGCGGGGCAGGTGTCTATTTCTACCGCATCACCAATTACGGTGTCGCGGTCGGCTTCTTTGCCAACGCCAACCACAATGCGACATTGTTGCTGGTCTGCATCCCGTTCCTGGCCGCGTTGGGAGCAACGCTGCTCAAGCGCAACGCGTCGCCGCGCAGCGCGTCGGCGATCCGGTTGCTGGTGGGGGCCGGCTATGCGGTCATCGCGGTCGGGCTGCTGATCAATTCGTCGCTGGCGGGCATCGGGCTGGGCGTACCCGTCGCGATGGCGAGTTGGCTGGTCTTCGGGCGGCAGCGGCCCGCGATCCGGCGCGGGCTGGTGGTCGCCACGCTGATCCTATCGAGTGCGGCGGTGGGCTTCATCGCGCTCAGTTCGGGCAACAACCTGTTCGGGGAGCAGCGCGCCCATGTCGAATTGTCGCGCCAGACCTCGTTCAAGCTGACCTTACGTGCGGCGGGCGAGTATTTCCCGTTCGGGTCGGGGATCGGCAGCTTCCAGCCAGTGTACCGGACACAGGAACCGCTGGTGAGCGTGGGCACGACCTTCATGAACCACGCGCATAGCGATTGGCTGGAGTTGCTGCTCGAGACCGGGCTGGCGGGGCTAGCACTCGCCGCGGCGTTCCTGGTCTGGTGGGGGTTGCGCGCGCGCGCGATCTGGCGCGCGGAGGAGCATGATCCGTTCGCGCAGGCCGCGGTGATCGCCAGCGCCGCGATCCTGCTCCACAGCGTCGTCGACTATCCGCTGCGCACCGCGGCGCTATCGGCGGTGTTCGCGGCCTGCATCGCGCTGATGTCGGGTGCACGGCCCTTTGTTCGCCGCAGCCGCACCCCGTCCGCGGCGCGGCACCTGAGCCTTTAGCGCGTGGCGCGCGCGATGGCGTCGATGTAGCGCGCCTCGACCACCGCGGTATCGAACTCGGTTTCCGCAATCACCCGGCTGCTTGCGCCCATCGCGGCGAGCGCGGATGGACCCAGCGCCAGCATCGCAAGCATCGCGTCGGCCAGCGAGCGGGCATCGCGCGCCGCGCACAGGAAGGCGTTTTCGCCAGCGCGCGCGATCTCGGTACAGCCCGGTACATCGGTCGCGACCAGCGGCTTGCCCATCGCCGCCGCCTCGAGCAACGAGCGCGGCATGCCTTCGCGGTAAGAAGGCAGCACCACTGCCGATGCCGCCGCCAGATGGGGCCGCACGTCCGTGGCCTCGCCCAGATACTCGACGATCCCCTCGCGGCCCCAGCCTTCCACCACGTCGCGGCCGATCGCGGTGCGGTTCTCCACGTCGAGAAAGCCGAGCAGCCGGAACCGGACATCGGGCCGGACGGCGTGCACCATTCGCGCGGCATCGGCGAACTCGAGTACGCCCTTGTCGCGCAACAGCCGCGCGACCATCAAAAAGGCGAAGGGCTCCCCCGCTGGTACATTCGCAGGCGTGAAATCGGCCAGGTCGATGCCCGAGCCCGGCAGCAGCGCGGTGCGGTTCGCCGGCACCAGCCGCTGTTCGACGAACAGGTCGCGGTCGTGCCGGTTCTGGAAGAATATCGTCGCCGACCGCGCCAGCGCGGTGCGGTACAGCCGCTGCACGATCCGCGTCAGGAGACCGACCTTGATGAACGCGGTGCCGAGCCCGGAGATGTTGTTGATCACGGGAATGCCCAGCGCGTGCGCGGCAAGCGAACCATAAACGTTCGGCTTGATCGTCCAACCCAGATAGGCGGTGGGCCGCAGCCGCCGCAGGATGCGCCAATAGGCGGCTAGAAGCTGCAGGTCGCGTGCCGGCGACACGCCCTTGTTGTCCATCGCGATCGGGACATGCTCCACCCCCATCGCGACGAGCGCGGGAACATGCGCATCGGGCGGCGATACCGCGACCACCCGGTACCCTTCCGCCTGAAGCCGGCGGATCAGGCCGGCGCGGAAATTGACGATGTTCCAGGACGTGTTGATCGACACCACGATGATACCGGCCTTGGGGGTGCCTGCCATGGGTGTCGACGGTTCCTTTGGCGGCATGCCCCCGCCCTACCGGGTGGACCCGCGGGGTGCGAGCGGTATAACGGAACGCGCGGCGCGGTCGACCGCTCCTCGATGATGCCGGAGCCTTGGTGACCGCTTATTGGATCTTGTTTATGACTTGGGCGGCGGGTGCGATCCAGTTCGCGCGGGCGCGCCACTCGTACAACCGGATATTCTACGTCACCGCTGCGGTCATGACCGCGCTGATGATCGGGTTACGCTATTTCGTTGGGGGCGACTGGGGCTCCTATATCCAGATCTATCAGGATATCTTCTTCCAACCGCTGGGTCAGGCCTTGCGACGGACCGATCCCGGATATGGCTTTCTCAACTGGCTGTCGAGCCGCGGAAATTTGGGCATCTGGTTCGTCAATCTGGGATGCGCCATCTTGTTCATGGGCGGTCTTGCCCGGCTGGCCTGGCGACAGCCCAATCCCTGGCTCGCGATCTTGGTGGCGGTGCCGTATCTCATCATTGTCGTGGCGATGGGCTATACGCGTCAGGCCGCTGCGATCGGCATCATCTGCTGGGCGGTCGCCGATGCTTCACCCAAGCATATCGGGCGGCTGGTGATATTGGTCGGCTTTGCGGCCTTGTTCCACAAGACCGCGATCCTGTTCCTGCCGATCCTGCTGGTGCCGATCGTCACGCGCAGTCCCCTGATCGGCATTGCCGGCGCGATAGTCTTCGCCGTCCTGTTCAACCTGTTCCTGGGCGGCGAGTCCGATCGCCTCGTCACCAATTACGTCAACAGCAACTACGACTCGCAAGGGGCCGGCATCCGCATCGCCATGAACGTCGTCGCCGCAACCTTCATGCTGCTGTTCCGCAACCGCATGGGGCTCGACAACTTTACCAAGAGCTTCTGGATGATCTGTGCGGTGCTGGCGATCGCGTCGGTTGCTGGACTGGTTCTTTTCTCCGCATCGTCCGGCGTGGACCGGCTGGCGCTGTTCCTGATCCCGCTGCAGGTGGTCACCTTCTCGCGCCTGCCCTATGCGCTGTCCAAGACCGAGCGCCCCCTCCCCTCGATCCTGCTCGGCGTGATCGGCTACAGCTTTGCGGTCCAATTCGTCTGGCTCAACTATGCCGACAATGCAGGCGGGTGGATCCCATATCGTACCACCATCACCGCCACCGAGTAGATGCCGCTACCTACCCCATGACTTAGGCCGTACGGCACACCAGCACTCTCCGGGACCCCGATATTGAGCAGGCAAATCGACGTTCTTTACCTGACGCATAACGGCGTGACCGATCATATCGGTCAGTCGCAGATCGCGCCTTATTGCATGGCGCTGGCGGAGCGGGGCTACCGCGTGCACATCGTCAGCGCGGAAAAGCCCGGCCGCGACGCGCTGATCGAACGCTACCGCGCTGCCTTTGCCGCGCGCGGCATCGCCTGGTCGTTCGTGACCTACCACAATTCGCCGCCGCTCCTGGCCCAGTTCTACGACGTTGCCCGCATGCGCCGGCTGGCCTTCGCGGTCGCGCGCGCCGAGCGGCCGAAGCTCGTTCATTGCCGCAGCTACCTGCCCATCGGCATCGGCCGCGCGATCAAGCGCCGTTTCGGGGCCAAGCTGTTGATCGATTTCCGTCATTTCTGGGTGGAAGCGGGGTTGGAGGATTCGCCCTACCCCTTCGTCTACCGCGCCTTCAAACGCCGCGAGCCGCTCTATTTCGCCGCGGCCGACCATGTCGTCACGCTGACCAAACGCGCCGCGCGCATCCTCCAGGGCTGGTATCCGAGCGCTGAAGGAGAGGCGCATTACACGGTAATTCCGTGCTGCGCCGACTTCACCCATTTCGACACGCGCCGGATCGCGGCCGGACGGACGGACGCGCTGCGCGCCAAGCTTGGCTTCGGAGCCGATGATCCGATCCTCCTGTATCTGGGCAGTATCGGCCCCGATTACCTGGTCGAGGAGATGATGAAGCTATTCCGCGAGCTGCTGATCCTGCGGCCCGCGGCGCGGTTCCTGTTCGTGTCGAACAATGGGCAGGAGCGGGTTGAGGCGGTGCGCAAGACCTTCGGCATCGCCGCCGATGCGGTGCAGTTCGTGACCGCGCCGCGCGACGACGTGCCCGCCTATCTGGCGCTCAGCGATCTATCGGTCTTCTTCTACCGCGCCGATCTGTCGCGCGCGGGCTGTTCGCCGACCAAGCTCGCCGAACTCATGGCCGCCAATGTGCCGGTGATCGGCAATACCGGCGTGGGCGATCTCGACGAGATCCTGTCGTTCGAGCGCAACGGATCGGTGGTGGTCGAGGATTTCGAGCCGGCGACGTTGAGGGCGGCCTTGCAGACCGTGCTCGCGCTGCCGCCGCAGGACCGCGCGCGCATCCGCGATGCCAGCCGCGCCTATAGTCTGGAAGACGGTGCGGCGCGGTACGAGAGCGTGTACCGCCGGCTGATCGGCCCGCCTGATCCCATCGCCAACGAGGTTCCATCATCATGCTGAACGTCACCGTTCTCAACGGCGGGCGCGGGGCCGCGTCGATCATTCCGGCGATGCTGCGCCGCGAGGGGCTGAACGTCACATCGATCGTCAACGCGTATGACGATGGCAAGTCGACCGGCGAGGTCCGGCGCTTCTTCGACATGCTGGGCCCGTCCGACATCCGCAAGGTGCAGGAGCTGATGCTGCCCGACGATGACAATCGCGGGTCCAGCAAGGCGTTGTTCGATTATCGCTATCCGGTGGGATGCGACCGCGACGCAGTGCTGGCCGACATGCGCGCTTTTGCCGACGGTGCCGAGACGATCGCCGGGATCGCGATCCCATCGCGCACCATCCGCACCGCGATCGGGCGGTTCGTGCGCGAGTTCGTCCATGGCTTGGCGGTGATCGAGCCGGTTCAGGGACGGCTGTTCGCGTTCGACGATTGCGCGCTGATGAACTGCCTGTATGGGGGCGCCTATCTGGCACTGGGCCGCGACATCGAGCTCACCACCCAGACGTTCGATCGCTTATTCCGGCTGAAGGGAACGGTGATTCCCAACAGCAAGGAGAATAAATGGCTGGCGGCGGTTCGCCGCAACGGCGAGGTGCTTTGCTGCGAGGCCGATATCGTCGAGCTACGCTCCAACGTGCTGATCGACTCCATATTCCTGCTCGACCGGCCGCTCGATCGGGCGCGGCTCGACCGGCTGGACGGCGACGAGCAGCGTTACTTCCTCGCCCGCCACCATGCCGCCGCGGCCGCATCGCCCGGGGTCCTGCTCGCGCTCAAACAGGCCGACATCATCATCTATTCGGCGGGCACGCAGCACAGCTCGCTCTACCCCACCTATATGTCGCAAGGCGTGGCCGAGACGATCGCGAGCAACCGCACCGCGCTCAAGGTCTTCGTCACCAATATCGGCGCAGATTACGAAACTCCCACCTATTGCGCGTCGGACTATCTCGCCGGCGCGCTACGCTATCTGCGGCTAGGCGATGCGCGCGCGCATGATCCGGTGGACCTGTTCTCCGCCGTGCTCGTCAACAACGGGCGCCGCAAGGCGGACGAAACCTATGTCCATTACGACGAGGAGCGCAACGACGAGATCGCGATCGCGCGCATCGTCGCCGATTTCGAATCCGCCGACGCGCCCGGCAAGCATGACGGCGACAAGGTGATCAACCGCATCCTCGATCTGTACAACGAGACCATGGTGAGGTGATCGGACGTGCGACCATATCGCCACTGACCGATCTGCTGGCGCGCAAGCGGCTGCTGATATTCGATCTCGACGGAACATTGGTCAACAGCTCGCCGCTGCACGCGCGCGCCTTTGCCGACGTCTTCGCACCCCTGAGCGTAGTGGTCGATTACCAGCGGATCGCCGGGATGACCACGGGCGCTGCGGTCGACCAGCTCGCCGGCGAAGCGGGGATCGCGCTGACGCCGGAGATGCGAGCCGCGCTGGTCGCGGACAAGCAGGCGCGCGCGCGCCTGCTGATCGATGCCGAACTGGAGCCAATCGCTGGTGCCGCCGAATTCGTCCGACGTGCGCATGGCCGCTGGCGGCTGGCGCTGTGCACGTCGGCCAGCCGTGCCAATGCGGACGCGGCGCTGCGCCGGACGCGGCTGGACGGTTTCGATCCGATCGTCACCGCCGAGGATGTGACGCGCGGCAAGCCCGATGCCGAACCCTATCGGACGGTTCTGGCACGCACGGGCGTTGCCGCATCGGACGCCCTGGTGTTCGAAGACGCGCCGAGTGGCCTCGCGTCCGCGGCCGCGGCGAGGATCGATGCGGTCGAGATAACGGGTGACCTTGCCTCCGATGCGGGCGGATGGCGCGCGAATTGGTCGATGCTGAACGATGCGCTAGGGCCGCTTGCATGAGGATTCTTGCGGCCATCGTCACGCACAATCGGCAGGCGCTGCTCACCCGCTGCCTCGACGCGATCGACGCGCAGAGGCGGCGGGCCGACGGCGTCTTCGTGGTCAACAATGCCAGCACCGACGGAACCGAGGCGATGCTGAAGCAACGCGGCGTTCCGCACGTCACCCAGCCCAACCTGGGCTCGGCCGGCGGGTGGAGCCGGTGCATCGAAGAAGCGCTGACGGGCGGCTGGGATGCGGTATGGCTGATGGACGACGATGGCTATCCGCATGCCGACGCGCTGGCGCTGCTGGAAGGAAGCCTGCAGGATGGCGTCCCGTGCGTCTCGTCGACGGTGGTGTGCGAGGACGATCCCGATCGTTTCGTATTCCCCTTCCCCGTGCTGGGGCGCGGCGGACTGCCCGTGCTGCTCGCGCGCCGGCGCAAGATCACGCACCTGTCGGCGTTGCGCGCGATTACGGGCGGCGACACCTACCCCTTCGCGCACCTGTTCAACGGCGCGCTGGTCGATGTCACGGCGGTGCGGCGGATTGGCAATGTAGACACCAATTTCTTCCTGATGGGCGACGAGGTCGATTTCTTCATGCGGATGCGCACGGTCGGCCCGGTGCTGTCGAACCTCAACGCGCTCCACCTTCACCCCGACGTATCGGGCCGGCCGCTGAACGACGTGAAGGTCTATTATTATGTCAAGAACACGCTGATCTTGAACAAGCGCTACCTCGACAAGAAATGGGTACGTCATGGGGCCGCGGTGGTGGCGGCGCTGGTGCGCACCGCGCGGCGCAACGGGGTCGGCGCGGCGATGAGCTATATCACCGGGTCCAGACGGCCGCTGCTGGCCAAGGCTATCCGGCGGGGTCTTCGCGGCCAAGTGGGCAAGGACATGCATGACTGAGCTGCGGGCGCTGATCCCGGCCGCCGGCACCGGCAGCCGCGCCGGGCTCCCTTACCCTAAGACGCTCCACCCGGTGGAAGGCGTGCCGATCCTGCTGCGTCAGTTGGACCTGCTGCGCCTGTTCGATCCCTGCCCGGTGGTGGTGGCGAGCCCGGCGGGGCGCGTCCCGATCGCCGAGACACTGGGCGCCGCCGGCGCGCGGGCGGAACTGGTGGAACAAGCCTCTCCTACCGGCATGGGTGATGCGATCCTGTGCCTCGACGCCTCGATCGCAGGCCGCAATGCCGAGCATGTCGTGGCGGTGTGGGGCGACATCCCGCTGCTCGACCCGCGCACCATCGCAGGGACGGTGGAGCGGCATCTGGCCGCGGGCAACGACTTCACCTTCCCCACCCGCCATGTCGAGGCCGCCTATACGGTGGTGACGCGCGACGCCGCGGGCCGCGTCACCGCGCTGGCCGAGACGCGCGAGGCGGGCGTGGAGCCAGGGCCGGGCGAGCGCGACATCGGCGTCTTCGTCTTTCGCCGCGCGCCCGTGTTCGACCTGCTGCGCCGCCGGCTGCCGGGTGCGCTCGGCACGACGACTGGGGAACATGGTTTCCTCTACATTGTTCGCCACCTGGCTGAACACGGCCACCGAGTGGAAGCGCTGCCGATCGCGACCGAACGCGACCTGATCTCGCTCAACCGCCTGTCCGACCTGGACGGGGTGGGAGGCGTCTGATGTCCTTGCGCGCGTCGATCGTCGTCACCTGCTACAATCTCGAACGGTATATTGCCGATGCGATACGCTCGATCGTCGATCAGGCAGGCGGCGAGCTGGTGGAGATCATCGTCGTCGACGATTGCTCAACCGATGGAAGTGCGGCGATCATTCGCACTTTCCCCCAGGTGCGCTATCTGCAGACGCCCGGCAACAGCGGCGTGTTGCTGGCAACGCTGCATGGGATCGAGGCGGCGACTCAGGACATCGTCTTCCTGATGGACGGGGACGATGTGTGGGAAGCGGACAAGTTGCGGCTGGCGCTTGCCGCTTTCGACGCCGACAAGGCGCTGGGGCTGCTCACCCACGACCTGACGTTCGTCGACGCGAACAACAGCCCGATCCAGCGAATCAGCCGCTGCGCCGAGGAACTGTCGCCGCTGCCCGCCGATCGATTGAGCGAAGCTCTGCGGCACGGCATCCTATCGCTTTCGGATTATGTCTGGCTCGGCAGCGCGCTTGGCCTGCGGCGTTCGGTGATGGACTTCGATGGCTTCGCGGCTTGGGCGCGCGCACTTCCCGACCCGCGTCACACCTATCAAGATTGGCCGCTGGCCTATTGGTCCGCTGCGCAGCCTGAGGTCCGCCTGGGCTATCTCAAGGACAAGCTCTTTCGCTATCGGTTGCACGGAGCCAATCACAGCGGCGATGCGCGCGATCTGGACAAGGCGCTGCGTAACTTGCGCCGTTCGTGGAACACAACAGTTGCCATGCACCAGATCGCCCTGATCCACGGCGTCGCCCGTCACTATCGCCGGCTGGCGGAGCGGCATAACCGCTTCAACCTTTATCTCGTCCGTCTTTATGAAGGCCGACGTCTGGTGGCCGCGGGCGGTTTTCTGACCAATCTTCCCTTTCTGGCGCTTCGCCCGCGTCTGCTGGCGAAGGAAACGGTGCGCATGGGATTGATCAGCCTGATCGGTGCGCGCCGGTTCACGACATGGCGAGGATCGCGCGCGGGTTAAACGCCGGGTCGATCAACTGGAGATAGCGTTCCGCCGCCCTACGGGGAGAAAACAGATCGCCACGATCCTGCAGCGCCTGGCGGTCGCGCGCCGTGTCGAGTTCGGCGACAATCCCCGTGGCCAGCGCCGCGGGGTCCTGCACCGGGACCAATCGTCCGAAACGGCCGCCATCGAGGATCTCGGAAGGTCCCGATGGGCAGTCGGTGGAAACGATGGGAACCCCTTGCAAAAGCGCTTCGCACAGGATGACCGGGAGCCCCTCCCAACGGGACGACATGACGAGCAGCGAAGCCGATTGGAGGAACGACGGCACCGCATGCGTGAAGCCGCCCAATCGCACGCGATCCCGCAGGTCCAGCGTGTGAATCAATCCTTCCAGATTGTCTCGCTCGGGCCCTTCTCCCAGGATCAGCAACTTCGCATCCACCGATCGGGGCAGCAGCGCCATGGCACGCAGCAGCGTTGCGTGATCCTTCTGCTCGATCAGACGACCTGCGGTGACGAGCATGTGACGTGCCGTCCGCCACCATGCGACATCGTCGGTCTGGGGCAAGGTCGGCACGGAGCTTGACGCCCGTACGGGATTGAACACGGTGATCAGCCGCTCCGCGGGCAGACCCGTGATCTGCGCCAGCGCCTTTCGCACGCCATCCGACACGCAGATCACGGCGTCTGCGGCGGAATAGATGGATCGGCCAAGAAACCGCATCATCAGTCGGGACGCTCGATGCTCCCGCGATCCCGATACGAAGTCGATGTGCTCACCCACCAGCACTCGTGGCTGGCGTCGCACCGTGCGCGCAGCGATGATCGTCATGGCCGTCAGCGGCCACATCGCCGAGATCACGAAATCGGGGCGGCTGGCCTGCAGGTAACGCCGCAAAGGCATGATGGCATGCCGAAAATTGGATACGTCGAGTGCTTGCACGCCAATGCCGTCGGGCAACTCGGTCAACAATGCGCCCTCCCGGCGTAGAAGCACGAATTCGACCGCATAGCCCAAGGCGATGAACTCGCGGGCGAGTTCCAGATGCACCCGCTCCGCGCCGCCACCGGCCAAATTGGGTAGGATGATGGCGATTGATCCTGCGCCGCTGGCGTTCGGCTTCATCATGCGTGGGTGTTCATGGCTGTTGGCACTCATGACCGCTTGTATCATGCGCTCGCCGACCTTCACGGCGCAAGCGTGGGCGAGGCGAGCCGCAGTCGTCGAACAGGTCACCACTTCGCAGGAATCGCGCGCAGAACAGGACTTTGGCATATTCGTTGCCCCCCACATAGACTTCGTCGGTCACGCCGCGCATGCCCTGCCCCGCGACCAGCCGCGTGCCCGCGACCCAGTTGATCATCGTGGGCGAGCCGGTCGCCCGCCAGGCGACCTGGTCGCGAGCGATCCGCATCGGCCCTTGAATCACCTTCACCTCGCTCAGAAATGACGCAACAGGTGCCTGCGCAGCCCCGCCATCGTACGCACAACTTCCAGGCCGAACATGGCGGAGCCCTCGTATAGGGGCGCAGGAAGCGCCATCCGTCGGGCATGTGTGCGGGGAAGTCCAGACCGCGCTCATGTCGCCCCGGTGCGACACGGCTTGCCGAGCAAGCCGTCCGCCGGGTACGCGGTCCGCGCAAGGGCCAAGCTCTTGCCTCCAGGATCAATCGTCCGCGTGATCTTTCACGACATGGCCAAGGTGAGCCGATGAACAATCCCAAAGTGTCGGTGATGATCCCGACCTATAATCAGGCCGGCTTCATCGTTCGCGCCATCCGCAGCGCGCTCGATCAGGATTACGCGAACCTGGAGGTCGTCGTCGCCGATGATTGTTCCCCCGACGAAACGTCGCAGGTCGTGCGGGATTTCATCACGACCAGCGGCGATCCGCGCGTGACCTACCACCGCAACGAGACCAACTTGGGCATCCTGCGCAATTATCACGACACCTTGTTCGAAAAGGCGAGCGGCGACTGGGCGGTCAATCTGGACGCCGACGATGTCTTCGTCGACCGCGCGTTCCTGTCCAAGGCGATGGAGCTGGCCGCGCGCGACCCCGCCATCTCGCTGGTCTTCGCCGATTATTGCGAACAGGACGAGGCGAGCGGTGTGCAAACGCCGATCCGGAACCAGCCGCATCCGACGATCATGGCCGACCTCGACTTCCTCGATCGCTATGCCGATGACCGGATCGTGTGGAACCACAATTCGATCGTCTATGACCGGCATTTGGCGATGCAGCGCGGATGCTATTGGGAGGAAGGGGCACAGCGCAATGATTGGGAATCGTTCCTGCGCCTGACGATAGGGCACAAGGTAGGGCGGCTCGACTGTATCGCCGCCGCCTGGGTGCAGCACGGGGCCAACGAGACCAGGCGGCTCGACCTGACCAAATATCTGAACAACTTCACCCTGATCGACGGCGTGGCGGATTATGCCAGGGCACAGGGGCTGGAGCCGGGCTTTGTCGCGCATTGGCATGCGCGGATGGTCGCGGGTTCGGCACGCTCGACGGCGGTCGCTTATCTGCGTGCGCGCGATTACCGCGGGCTGTGGCGCTTCATGCGCCACGTGCGCGAACGCGCGCCGGGGCTGCCGCTGCGCCTGCTGAGGGAACCCGGCTTCCTCGCCCGCGCCGTGCTCGCCAGCAACGCCCGGCTCTACGCCGCCGTCAAACGCCGTGCGCGACGGGGAGCGGTTGCGGGGTGAGGGCGCGGACACCCGTTTCAATCGTGATCCCTTGCTATAATCGCGCCACGCTGATCGGTGACGCGATCAACAGCGCGCTTGCCTATGGTGAGGGTGCGGAGATCATCGTGGTGGACGACGGCTCCATCGATGCGTCCTGGGAATGCATCCTTTCCTTCGGTGACAAGGTTCGGGGGTTTCGCATCGCCAATGGCGGGGTAGCGGCCGCGCGGAACTTCGGGGTCGCTCAGGCGCAAGGCAGCTTCATCAAGTTTCTCGATTCGGACGACCGTCTGGTGGAAGGCGGATTGGCCGCTCTGCTTGCCGAGCAGCAAGTGGCCGCACCCCACCGGATCCTGTTCGGCGACGCTCGTGCCATCGGGCCGGACGGCGAAGCAATCGCCCCGTGCGGCTATGGTTATGCCGACGTGGCGCCCCCCGGCCCGATCTCGCGCGCAACGCTCCTGAAGCAGATCATGTCACCGTTGCTTCCGCTCTATCCTACACAAGCGTTGCATCGCGTGGGAGGGTTCGATCCAGAGTATATATTGGGCGAAGACCAGGAACTTGCGGTACGGCTGACGCTGGCCGGTTACGAGTTCTACAGAGTTCCCGTGGTCGTCGCGGAGATACGCGAGCATTCCGGCGGGCGGCTGTCGCGAACGATCACTCCTGCGCATTTCGAGCGGCAGGCGGCATTCTTTGCCAGTATCGCCCATCACCTGAGTAGCGCAGGCCCGCCGCTCGATCCGAACGAAGCGCTGGCGCTGGCGACGATGATCTGGATCGATGCGCGCAACGCGGCCCGCGCGCGGTACCGACCGCAGGCGGCACGACTGTTCGCCATGGCTACGGAACTGGTCGGCCCCGTTGCCGCCGCGCCCGCGGTGCTTCGCCCTTTATATCGGTGGATCGATCCGTATTGGGTCGAACACATGATCGAATGGCTGAAAGCAGTGAGCAGGCGCTAGGTCGCCGCGAATAGCCCGTCCGTTCAACCGCTTGCGGCTGCAACCTTGCGCCGGCGCAGATCGGCGAGCCCCACCAGCTTGCGCAATCGCCCGACCCATATGAGGTCGCGCGCGTTGCTCCGTTTGATCGCACGGGCATGCGGTTCGAGTTCGCGCATGGTGAGCATCGAGGCGTCGATATGGCGCAGCATGGCGGCATTGATCCGGTCCGGATCGTGATGGTCCCGGACATAGTCACGGTCACGATCGCCGATGGAGGAGTCCTCCATCACCATCCGCACGGTTTCTTCCAAGGAGCGCAAGCCCCCCACATAGCCGGGGAAATCCCGGAACTCTCCCACCATATAATCCTGCGTTTCGTGAACGAAACGAAAGCGTGTCTGGGGTGGGTAACCGATCTTCTCCGCCGGATCGATATAAACGCATGGATGGCCCACTGCGGCGATATCCAAGGCGGCGGTACCCATCGCCACCACGAAATGCGTCTCGCGCGCCAATGTCGCACGGGCCTGATCGTTGGGCATGAAGCCGTGCAATCGTAGAGTGATGCCTTTCTCGGCGCATAACCGGGTTAGC
>DASVUT010000056.1:0-6498 GCA_036386955.1 Sphingomonas sp.
CGTGATTGCGCCCGCCTCGGCCATTCGCGACCGGTGGAGCCGGCGCTTTCCTGATCCAGTCGTGTGCCAGGCGTCCGGCTGGATGAGCGTCAAGCAGCGGGCGCGGCAGGCGTTGGTGGAGTTGCCGCTGGTGATATCGGACCATTGCGACTGGGGCGAATTGCTGCAGACTATCGGCGAGACCAAGGCAGAGACGGTGTGGGTGACGCATGGGCGCGAGGATGCACTGGTCTATTGGTGCAGGCAGCAGGGGCTGCAGGCGGAGCCGCTCAATATTCAGGGTTTTGAGGACGATGGCGGGGAGGGCGTGGAATGAAGCGCTTTGCCCAATTGCTGGAATTGCTGGCGCTGACACCGTCACGCAACCGGAAGCTTGCGGCCCTGACGCAGTATTTCCGCGAGGTGCCGGACCCGGACCGTGGCTATGCGCTGGCGGTGCTGACGGGGGCGCTGACGTTCCGCAATGTGAAGCCGGCGCTGCTCAAGGACATCGTGCTGCGGGAGGTGGACGAGACGCTGTTTGCCATGAGCTATGATTATGTGGGGGATCTCGGTGAAACCATCGCGCTGATCTGGCCGCATCATGGGGAGACAGGCGATTTGCCGTCGCTGACCGATTTGATCGAGCTGTTCCACACCACCAGCAAAAGCGATCTGCTCAAGCTGATCGCGGCGCTGCTAACGCGGGCGGAGATCAACGAGCGCTGGGCGCTGGTGAAGCTGGCGACCGGGGCGCTGCGGATCGGGGTTTCGGCGCGGCTGGCGAAGACCGCGCTCAGCGAGATGAGCGGGAAAGATCTGCAGGAGATTGAAGAAGTCTGGCACGGGCTCAAGGTGCCGTATCTGGATCTCTTTGCGTGGCTCGACGGTGCGGCGGAGCGGCCCGATATCGATCATGCGGCGCGGTTTCATCCGCTGATGTTGAGTAACCCGATTGACGAGGAGAAGGACCTCGCCAAACTCGATCCTAAGGACTTTTCCGCTGAGTGGAAATGGGACGGTATCCGCGTGCAGATCGTCCATGTGGCGGGGCAGACGCGACTGTACAGCCGGACCGGCGACGATGTGACCGGCAGCTTTCCCGACGTTGCGGCGTCATTCCACACCCCGGGCGTGCTCGACGGCGAGCTGATGGTGAAGGGCGAGTTTCAGGGCGGGGAGGCCGGCAGCTTCAACGCGCTGCAACAGCGGTTGGGGCGCAAGACCGTGTCGGCGAAGATGCTGGCCGAGTCGCCCGCCTTCGTGCGGCTGTACGACATCCTGTTCGACGGGACGGAGGATCTGCGTGCGCTGCCCTGGACCGAGCGGCGCGCGCGGCTGGAGGCGTTCATGCCGCGGCTGGACCCCGAGCGGTTCGACCTTAGCCAATTGATCGAGGCCGAGGATTTCACCGGGCTGGAGGCGATCCGCGCCGGCGCGCGCGATGCGGCGATCGAGGGCGTGATGCTGAAGCGGCGCGATTCGGCCTATATCGGCGGGCGGCGCGCGGGATTGTGGTACAAATGGAAGCGCGACCCGCTGACCGCCGATTGCGTGGTCATGTACGCGCAGCGCGGCAATGGCCGGCGATCGAGCTATTACAGCGACTTCACCTTTGGCTGCTGGACGGAAGGCGGCGAGCTGTTGCCCGTCGGCAAGGCGTATCAGGGGATCACCGACGAGGAGCTGAAACAGCTCGACCGCTACGTCCGGCACCATACACTCAACCGCTTCGGACCGGTGCGCGAGACCGACAAGACGCTGGTGCTGGAGATCGCGTTTGATTCGATCCACCTGTCGGCGCGGCACAAATCCGGGCTCGCCATGCGCTTCCCCCGCATCGCGCGGATCAGGACCGACAAGCCGGCGGCGGAAGCGGACCGGATCGAGACGCTGCGACGGTTGGTGACGTGATTCGGATTAGCCGCCTCCTGGGCCGAGGCCGGGGTCCAGTCAGGTGGCGCTCCGGTAGGTGAGCGCTTTCGCTTGCGGCCCCATCGTCGCTGGACCCCGGCCTTCGCCGGGGAGGTGCCTCAGGTCAGGAGATGGTCTCGTTCCCTCACCCCGCCGGCAGCGTCACCTCATACAACGTCGGCCATAGCTTGCCCGTGACGAATAGCCGGCGCTTGGCTGGATCCCAGGCGATGCCGTTGGCGACGGCTTCGGGGTCGGTGGCGGCGATCTCGGCGACGAGGGGGCGGAGGTCGATGATCGCGGTCACCTTGCCCGATGTTAGGTCGATGCGGGCGAGATAGGGGGTGTGCCAGATGTTGGCGAGCAGTTGCCCGCCCACGACCTCCAGCTCGTTGAGCTGGTCGAGCGGCTGGCCGCGCAGCGTCACCGCGATGCGCCGGCGTTCGGTGAAGGTGGCGGGGTCGAGAACGCGGAGCGTGCTGGTGCCGTCGGACAAGACCAGGTTCGTGCCGTCGCCCGCCAGGCCCCAGCCCTCGCCCGGATAGCGAAAGGTTCCCAGCCGCTTGAGTGTACGCGCGGCCCAGCGATAGGCGATGCCGTCGTGCCAGGTGAGGCTGATCAGCTCGTCGCGCCACACCGCCAGACCTTCGCCGAACTGCATGGGCGGCAGCGGTGCGCGGCGGGTGACGCGGCCGGTGGCGAGATCGACGCGGCGGACTTCGGAGGTGCCCTCCCGCCCGACGCTCTCGAACAGCGTGCCGTCATGCCAGACGAGCCCTTGCGTGAAGGCGGCGCGATCGTGGGGGTGGCGCGCGACGACGGTCACGGGGATGACCGGGATCGGCGCATCCTGGGCCGCCGGGGCGGTTGCGGGAGGCGTCGCTGCTTGCGGAGCCAGGGCCAGCAGGAGCGCAAGTATGAGAGACACCATGTCAGGCCACCCGGTCCGGCTGGGCGAGTACCAGCGCTTCGAGGAACAGCCGGACATCGCCTTCGATCGGGGTAGGCTGGCCGGTGGGGAGGTGGACGTTGACGATGGTCATGGTGATGACCGCGTGGAGCGCGCCGGTGCCCGCATGGGCGAGTTCGAAGCGTTCGGTAAGGCTGGTACGGCCGATCTTGTCGAGCCGGACCGATGCCTCCACCGTGTCGCCGAACACGAAGGGCTTCAGATAGTCGATCTGGGTGGCGCGGACGTGGAACTCGGTCTTTGTCCAGACGTCGCCCAACGCCTCGACGGCGCCGGTCCATTCCCAATATTCGCTGACCGCGGC
Source organism: Sphingomonas sp. (assembly GCA_036386955.1). Lineage (GTDB taxonomy): Bacteria > Pseudomonadota > Alphaproteobacteria > Sphingomonadales > Sphingomonadaceae > Sphingomonas. The sequence continues at coordinate 3,168 of DASVUT010000056.1, forward strand.
ATCGGCATATTCGAGATAACGCGAGTTGAAGACGACATTCTGCCCGTCGATCTCGGAATAGCGAACGCGGAAGCGGGTGGAGAAGGCGAAACCGGGGCGGGTCATAGCGAACCCTGAGCCGGGGTGTTGACGCCCATTGACTGGAGATAGCGTTTCACGTTGCGGGCGGCCTGGCGGAGACGCTGTTCGTTCTCGACCATGGCGATGCGCACGAAGCCTTCGCCGTTTTCGCCATAGCCGACGCCCGGCGCGACCGCGACATGGGCGTGGGTAAGCAGTTGCTTCGAGAATTCCAGGCTACCCAGATGCCGGAGCGCAGGGGGAAGCGGAGCCCAGGCGAACATCGACGCGCGCGGCGACGGGATGTCCCAACCGGCGCGCCCGAAGCTTTCGACCAGCACGTCGCGACGCTTGCGATAGAGTTGCCGGTTGCGCTCGACGATGTCCTGCGGACCATTCAGCGCCGCGCACGCGGCTGCCTGAATGGGGGTGAAGGCACCGTAATCGAGGTAGGATTTCACCCGCGTCATGGCGGCGATCAGCTTGGGGTTGCCCACCCCGAACCCCATCCGCCAGCCGGCCATCGAGTATGTCTTGCTGAGCGAGGTGAACTCGACCGCAACGTCCTTGGCACCGGGTACCTGCAGGATCGAAGGGGTCGGGCAGTCGTCGTAATAAAGCTCCGAATAGGCGAGGTCGGAGACGACCCACAGCCCGTGCGCCTTGGCGAAGTCGACCACGCGGGCGTAGAAGGCGAGATCGACCACCTCGGCCGTCGGGTTTGACGGATAGCCCATCACCAGCACTGAAGGCCTGGGCACGGTGAACGCCATGGCGCGTGTGAGGCTGTCGAAATAGGCTTCGTCCGGGTTAGTCGGCACGGCGCGGATCGTCGCGCCGGCGATGATGAAGCCGAAGGTGTGGATGGGATAGCTGGGGTTGGGCGCGAGCACGACATCGCCGGGCGCGGTGATCGCGGTGGCGAGGCTGGCGAGCCCTTCCTTGGACCCCATGGTCACCACGACCTCGGTGTCGGGATCGAGATCGACGCCGAAGCGGTTGGCGTAGTAGTTCGCCTGCGCGCGGCGGAGGCCGGGGATGCCCTTGGACTGCGAATAGCCGTGCGCGCTGGGCTTGCGCGCGACCTCGCACAATTTGTCGATGACATGCTGCGCCGGCGGGCTATCGGGATTGCCCATGCCGAGATCGATGATGTCCTCGCCCCGCCCGCGCGCGGCCGCACGCATCGCGTTGACCTCTGCGATGACATAGGGTGGCAGGCGTTTGATGCGGTAGAAATCGTCGTCGGACATGGCGGCCTCGGCTGGTGCGCGCACCTTGTAACGCCTTATCGCGGATGAGGAAGAACGACACGTCCTGTCGTCCATGCCTGTCCGCTGGCGCGCGCGGTGCTTCCGCGAGCGTGCGCCGCGCGTTAGAGGAGCACGTGCAGGAGAGCTAGCCATGGCCGACGAGTCCGCCCCCCCACCGACGCCCGATGCGCTTTGGCCGAGCGTCCCCGGGCTGACCGATCCCGCGACGCTGGCGCGCGCGCGCGACTGGTGGATGGAGGGACTGTCGCTTTGGGCGTCGGCGATCGCGCCGCTGGTGCCGCCGCGCGAGGAAACCGAGGAGGAGGCGCGCGACAAGCGCTTCCGCGATCCGCGCTGGCGCGAGGACCCCGGATTCGACCTGATGCGGCGCAGCTATCGCCTGTTCGGCGACGCGATGATGCAGGGCGTCGAGGCGATGCCGGGCGACGAACGCGAGAAGGAGCGGATGCGCTTTGCCGCGCGGGGCGTGATCGACGCGATGAGCCCGACCAACTTCCCGCTGACCAACCCGCAGGCGATCGACCGCGCGGTGGAGACGGGGGGCGAAAGCCTGGCCAAGGGGTTCCAGCATCTGCTCGATGACATGGGTCGCGGCCAGATGCGCCATACCGCGGGCGACGCGTTCGAGGTCGGGCGCAACCTGGCGACGACGCCGGGCAAGGTCGTCCGGCGGACGCCGATGTATGAGCTGATACAATACGCGCCGATGACCGACGCGGTGCTGGCGACGCCGCTGATCGTGTTCCCGCCGTGGATCAACCGCTTCTACATCCTGGACCTGACGCCGGAGAAGAGCTTCATCCGCTGGGCGGTGGAACAGGGCTTGAGCGTGTTCATGGTGTCGTGGAAATCGGCCGACGCGTCGATGGCGGACGTGACATGGGACGATTATGTCGCGGCGCAGCTCGATGCGATCGACACGGTGCGCGAGCTGCTGGAGGTGCCGGCGGTGCACAGCATTGGTTATTGCGTGGCGGGCACCACGCTCGCCGCGACGTTGGCGGTGCTGGCGGAGCGGGGGCAGGCCGACCGGGTGGCGAGCGCGACCTTCTTCACCGCGCAGGTCGATTTCGCCGATGCGGGCGACTTGCGTCACTTCGTCGACGACGAGCAATTGAGGATGCTGGAAAAGCTCAGCCCCGACGGGTTCCTCGACGGGCGCTACATGGCCGCGACCTTCAACGCGCTGCGCGGGCGCGACTTGATCTGGAACTATCACACCAACAATTACCTGATGGGGCAGGATTACGCCGCGTTCGACCTGCTCCATTGGAACGGCGACACGACCAATCTGCCGTCCAAATGGCATCTGGGCTATCTGCGCGATCTGTACCGCGACAACAGGCTGACGCAGCCGGGATCGATGCAGGTGCTGGGGCACGCCGTCGATCTGCGCCGGGTGGAAACGCCGACCTATGTCCAGGCGGGGCGTGAAGACCATATCGCGCCCGCGCAGAGCGTGTGGAAGATCACGCACCTGTTTTCGGGCCCGTTGCGCTTCGTGCTGGCGGGATCGGGGCATATCGCGGGCGTGGTGAACCCACCGGCGGCGAACAAATACCAGTATTGGACCAACGACGCCGGCGCGCGGACGCTGGACGAGTTCGTCGCGGGCGCGACCGAGACCAAGGGGAGCTGGTGGCCCGATTGGATGCGGTGGCTGCGCGATCGGAACCCCGACACGGTGCCGGCGGAGGGTGCGCGGATACCGGGGCGGGGTACGCTCCCGGCGTTGGGCGATGCGCCTGGCGAGTATGTCCGCGCACGTTGACGCAAACGTCATGGTGCAGTGCACAAAAGTCTTGTATTGACCGAATTCCGTGTTATGTTGCGCCGCAGCACAGGCGGAGACGAGAGTTGGACGACGTCGAGATCAAGGCCCTGAAGTCCGGGCGCAAGCCGGCGCGCAAGTCCGTTATCGAAGCGATCGCGGGTGCGCCCATGCCGATCGTCGAAACGGCACATGTCGAAGAGCCTGTTACGCAGCCGGAGCTTGC